>CALJUK010000174.1 GCA_937975745.1 uncultured Planctomycetaceae bacterium
TCCGCGACCGTTGCGTCCGCTGTCGACACCGACACTCTTGTCGATACGCGACTTGTCCAATGGTACTACTTCGCGGCGATCAGCTACCTGTTTCTCTCGATGCTGGGTGGCTTCGTGATGGCCTTCCAGCTCATTCGCCACAATCCGCTCGACGGGCTGGAGATTTTCTCGCCCGGCCGCTGGCGCATGCTGCACACCAACGCCGTCGCCTACGGATTTCTGGCGAACGGTTTTCTGGGAAGCCTGCACTGGGTTGTTCCGCGACTGGCACTCCGACCCGTTTGGAACAAGTCTCTGTCGTACATCATCTTTTTTGCCTGGCAGGCGGTCGTGGTTTCCACGGCGGTCGGCATTCTCGCCGGCCAGGCCCAGGGTCTGGAGTGGGGCGAGACGCCCGTCTGGATCGATCCAGTCGCTCAACTTGGGCTGCTGCTGGTGGCGATCAACTTCATGACACCCATCTGCCAGAACAAAGGACCGATGTACGTCACGCTGTGGTATTTCCTGGCAGCGTTTGTCTGGACCTTCTTGACCTACGCCATGGGGAATTTCATGCCGCAGTACTTTGTCACCGGAACCAGTGCCGGTGCCGTCGGCGGCCTGTTCATTCACGATCTGGTGGGGCTGTTCGTCACTCCGCTCGGTTGGGGGCTGATGTACTACTTCGTGCCAATCATGCTCCGCAAGCCCATTTGGAGCCACGGCCTGTCGCTGGTCGGATTCTGGGGTCTCGCCTTCTTCTATCCGCTGCAGGGGATTCACCACTTCCTGTATACCCCGATCCCGATGTTTCTGCAGTACGGTGCCATCATCTCGACAATCGCTGTCGAACTGGTGGTGACCACCGTCGTGATCAACTTCTTCGGCACGATCTGGGGAAGCGGCCGGGCGTTTGTCACCAACATTCCGATTCGCTGGTTCTACACCGGTATCGTGTACTATTTCCTGACCTGTCTGCAGTGCTCGCTGCAGGTGACACTGACATTCCAGAAGCTGATTCACTTCACTGACTGGGTGGTTGGACACGCCCACCTGGTGATGTTTGGGGTGTTCAGCATGTGGATCTTCGGAGTCATGACCTACTTGCTCCCGCGAATTTGGGGCCGCGATTGGCACAGCCGTCAGTTGTGCGAATGGCATTTCTGGCTGTCGGCCGGCGGCATTTTAGTAATGGCGAGCGACCTGATCCTGGCCGGCCTATTCCAGGGATACAACTGGGCCGCCCTGCTACCATGGGACGTTTCGGTTGCCAATTCGGTTCCATTCTGGGCCGTCCGCGTCGTGGCAGGAATGTCCATGTTTGGCGGTCTCCTCTGCTTCATTGTCAACATTTGTAAGACAATCCCCCGAGAGCCGCAGACCGCCGCCGTCCCGGCGGCTCATCCGGCGTAGAAGTCACGTTCACAGCACGCAGCTGACAGTCGCGAAAGACTGACGAAAAGGCGAGCGAACATGTTCGAAAGTAAATCGGGAGTGCTGCTGATTGCCGGTTTGGCATTCTTTGGCTTGGCATTTGTTTCCAATGCGCTTGTCCCCGCGTTGATGTATCGGGACTTGCCCGAGAAGACCGCCGAAGAACTGGTGAACCCCAACCTGCTCTATCAGTTCGAAGACCTGGCCTACCGCTTTCCGCAGTCATTCGCCGACACCTACGGGAAACCGCCCGAAGATCCCCAAGCGCGGGAAGTATGGTGGCATCAGAACCTGGCCGACACGCTCCGCAAGGGCCGGGACATCTACGTCGGCGAAGGCTGCTGGCATTGTCACAGCCAGTTCGTCCGGCCGGTCTCGAACGAGTCGGCCCGTTGGGGGCCGGTTTCGCACAGCATCGAATATCAGAATGAACTCCAACGCCCGGTGATGTTCGGCACCCGACGTGTCGGGCCAGACCTCAGTCGTGAAGGGGGCCGGCGTTCGAGCGATTGGCACGCGGTGCATTTTTTCGATCCTCCAACGACTTCCAGCAAATCGCCCATGCCCCGGTATCCCTGGTTCTTTAACGGCGGTCCCGAGAGCCCCAACGCCAGCGGCTTGGCAATCATCACCTACGTGCAATGGCTCGGCTCCTGGCTGGAGAGCTACCCGGCGTACGAAGACTTCGAGCCGTCACCCGTCGCCGGCGTGACGCTTCCCGCGGACAAGCCTGCCAGCGAATAGGTTGCCGCGACGACCGACCCGACTTCGGACGGAAAGAAACCGGAATGAACACAAGCAAATCACAGAACGGCAACAGGACACAGTTCATCGTTGTCCTTGTGATGGCTGTACTCATTCTCGTTCCCAGTATGGTGGGCTTCGTTAACAAGTTCCGCGAGTTCATCGTGACCACGCGGGACGGGCAAGAAGGCATTTTTGCGCTGACGCCAATCATCAATTATCTGCTGGCCAGCATGGGATTCTTCTGCCTGCTCTGTTGGGCGATTACCCACGGGATGTTTCGAAATATCGAGAGGCCGAAAGAGGTCTTTCTGGAAACCGAAGCCATGCTGGACCACCACGAACCGCTCGAAGAAATTCGCGAACGTCGGGCGGAGCTCAACCGCTTGCGGTAACGGTTTGACAGGCCTCTAATTAACGGTTGCAGAGATTGGCTCGTAACGGGTTGACTGCAGGATTCCCGTTTTTCGACCCGAACATGTGAGTCTGACGCGACGCCTATTTTCGCAACCCGATTGCCAGAGACAGCAGGATTCCACGAACGAACCTCTGACATCCGACGAGTTCCGATCCATGACGCAGTTGGAAACGCATAACACGACCTCCGGCGACACAACACCGGAATATGAAACCCCAGCCGAAGAACACCGTTACCACACCTACCGTGGAAACGTCATTCCGTGGTACGTTCGCTTCATCTGGCTGCTGTTCTGGATTTTCGCGGTCACCTACGCGATTCAGTACTTTCTGCCGGCCATCCAGCGAGAGATGTTGTCGCCTCCATGACCCAGTCCACTCTTTCCACTGAGACGTCCTGCGATTACTGCGGCTTGCCCGTTCCGCAGTCCTGGTGGAAGTCGTTTGGTGAAGCCAGCTCCAGCGATTCGCTGCCGCGTTACTGTTGTTTTGGCTGTCAACTGGCTGCCGACATTACACAAGAACGGGGCGAAACCGGATGCGTTCAGTGGACTGTCATTCGCCTCGGCCTGGCGATCTTCTTCACGATGAACGTCATGGCCTTCACGATGACGCTCTGGTCGCGCGATCTGTACACAATCGCCGACGATCCGGCGTGGACGATCGCCTTGGCGGACGTGCTGAGGTACATCTGCCTGCTGTGCGCGCTCCCCGTGCTGTTTCTGCTGGGAACGCCGTTCCTGCTCAACGCCTGGAATTCGTTGCGTGCCGGCCGACTCTCGACCGACTTTCTGATCGGAATCGGTGTGACGGCCGCCTATGCGATGTCGATCCGCTCTGTCTTCGCTGGCAGCGGCCCCATCTACTTCGAAGTCGGCTGCATGGTCCTGGTTTTTGTGACGCTGGGACGTTGGCTGGAAGCGTCTGCCCGCATCCGCGCCACCCGCGCAATCGACGAGCTCGAAAAAATGCTTCCCTCCGACGCCTGCCGCATCGGGCATGTTTCGGACGGTCACACGACTCCCGAGTGCACAGACTGGTCCGACGATCTTGAAGCAATCGAGCGCATCCCGCTGGAACAGATTCAAATCGGAGATGTACTGCGGATCTCACCCGGGGAGCGATTTCCCGTCGATGGCCGACTCCGATCCGGCCGGACATCGGTCGACCAGCAGGTGCTGACCGGCGAGAGCGAGCCCGTCATTCGGCAACCCGGGGATTCGGTCTGGGCCGGGACGCTGAATGTGGACGGCCTCGTTCAGGTCGTTGCCGTGGAGCGGGCTAATGCCGGATCGTTCTGGAAGCTGCTGGAGATGGTCCGTGCTGCCCGAGACACCCATTCGGTCTATGAACGCAAGGCTGAGCGGTGGGCTCGCTGGTTTGCACCGGTTGTTGTGACAGTCGCGATCGCGACGTTCATCGGACACACTTTGAGAGATGGCTTCGAGGCGGCATTACTGGCTGGGCTGTCGGTCCTGTTGATTTCCTGTCCGTGTGCTCTCGGATTGGCGACGCCCTTGGCAGTCTGCACAGCGGCCGGACGAGCCGTCCGCCGGCAGGTTCTTTTTCGGAACGGTGATGCGTTGGAGCGGCTGGCCGACGTCAACACGGTACTGTTCGATAAGACGGGAACGCTGACAACGGGGCTGGCGGACGTCGATCAACTTCTGGTCGACCCGTCGACGCATCGCGAGAAAGTGCTGACATATGCCGGTCAGCTGGCCGCCTGCTCGCAGCATCCATTCAGTTCGAGTGTGGCCCAGTACGCACGGGCCGAACTCGACCGTTCGGACAATGACCTGGATGAAACGAACTGGATCGACCGACTAACGGTGACAACATTACCGGGTCTAGGTCTCGAAGCCGTCGACACAGTCGGCGGAATTCACATCTACCTCGGACACCCGGAACGGTCCCGCCAGGCTGGCTGGCAATGTGCTCCCGTATTGGAAGCCGAGATTGCAACCTGTCTGCGCGACGCCTATCCACTGGCGATCATTGGCTGGAATAACACCGTCCAGGGAGTATTTCGCTTCCGGGAGAAACTTCGCAAGAATGCCTCGTCGGTTCTCAAACAGTTGACCGACTGTGGAATGGAACTGGCTGTTTTGACCGGAGACCACGCCGCCAGTGGTCGCCGCCTGGAACAACAAGTGGGCCAGCCGGTCCACGCGGGGCTGCTTCCAGAGGCCAAGGTCCAGGCCGTTTATGCGATCCAGCAAGCAGGTCGATGCGTGGCCATGGTGGGCGACGGAATCAACGATGCCCCTGCATTGGCCGCCAGCGATCTCGGCATTGCACTCGGCTGCGGAACGAACATCTCGCGCGAGAACGCCTCGTTCTGCCTGTTGTCCGACGACTTTGACCGACTTCCCTGGGCCATTCAGCTGGCCCGCCAGAGCGTTTCCATCCTTCAGCAGAACTTGTCATGGGCCTCCG
>CALJUK010000175.1 GCA_937975745.1 uncultured Planctomycetaceae bacterium
TCGTCGCCGGCGTGTTTATCACTGCTCCGGTCGCCGCACTCCCGGAAATCTTTGCCACTTGGAGCGTCAGCCGCAGCGGCCAGGTAACCTCCGCTGTAACGAGCGTCATCGGGGACTATGCAGTGACCATGACGATCGCCGTGCTGCCGTTGGCGCTGACGACGCTCCAGATCGAGAATTTCCGGCTCTTCTGGATCAACCTGATCTTCCTTGCTCTGCTGCCGGCGCTCTACGGCGCGTTCATCTATCTTGGGACACCGGAGCCGGGACTGAAGCGCTGGCAGGTGATCTGTCTCCTGGTCGTCTATTTATTCTACATACCAATCGCGGTCGCGTTCGGGGTGATGTCATCCTCCTGAACACAGGGTGAGGAGTCGGCGATGGGCGTCAATCCATGTTTTGCAACCGGGCTCACCGCAGTCCCGCCGCGTAGTCCGATATCCCGCAGGTTGTTCGACAAATCGCTTCGGCTGTGCTGCACGACAGCGCTCGGAGTCGTGATTCTGCACTCGACCACAGGCTGCAGGTGGGAATCAGCTGAACCTCCTACCAGCGTAATCGTCGAATTGACGGATGCCAACTTTCAGCGCGAAGTCATCGAAACGGAACAGCCGGTCCTGGTGGAGTTTTGGGCCCCCTGGTGTGAGCCGTGTGTGGATATGATGCCGGCGATGGAACAAGTTGCTCACGAGTTCTCAGGGCGAGCCAAAGTCGGCAAGCTCAGAATCGACGAGAACGAAGACATCGCGTCGACCTTTGACGTTCAATCACCCCCGGCGGTCATCGTGTTCCGAAACGGTGCGATCTTCAAACGCCGGAGTGGAAAACAAACCGAAAGTGAATTACAGAGTTTGCTGGCGGAGTCGCTGGCGGACTAAGACGAGTTTGATGGTCGGCCATCGTGCACTGTAATCGTCCCGGGGAAAGCAGCGTTTTGTTCGGTGGACAGCGAGCCGTCAGAAGGTTCGTCGATTTGGACGCCGCGTCATCACTCCCTGTTCAGAACGGGAATTTGTGTGAACAATGTGTAGACGGCGAGCGGAGTCCAACCGCATCGCCGCGAAACCCTGAACTCCCCCCATCGGTCGCCCCAATCTCTTGGAGGACATCTGATGAACAAGCTCTTGATGATCACGGCAATCGTGGGTGGGGTGACATTCGCCATTCCAGCAACCGAAGCCCAGGCACAATGCTACGGAGGAGGGTACGGCTACTCTGCGCCCTCCTATTCGTACGGCTATGCGTACTCCCCGAGATATTCCGTGTCGTATGCGCCGTCGTACGGCCACTACGGCCACGGGTACTTTGGCGGTCATGGCCAGTGGGGCGGCCACTATGGTCACCGGACGTACGGTCACGGCCATTACGGTGGTCACGGGTACTATGGCGGCCACGGTCACTATGGGGGACACCACGGTCACGGTGGACATCACCATCATTGATCGCTGTCAGCTGCACACCGAAAAAGCAAACGCCCGACAAGTGTTAAGCACCTGTCGGGCGTTTGTCTACGATGATCTCTATGAGATTGAACCTCACACGCATCACGGAACAGTCGGTGGTGGCGGTGACGTTCCCAAGGGTGTGGCTCCTCCTACTGGCGGGGGAGCTTGCTCTTGACCACCGCCAGGTGGTGGTGCCTGCTGACCACCAGCGTCCGGAGTCGGGCGGACACCGACGTCGTTCATCAGATGGTGCAGCGTCGACTCGATCAGATCCATCTTGGAGAGAATCCCAAGTTGGCCGACTTGACGATGATGATGCCGCGACCAACCCCGCACGTCTCCCTGAATGTGATGGAACAGCCGGTCGAGCCCTCCCAGCTGCTCTTGGATGGCCCGCCGATCATTCTGGTGCTCGGCAGCATGGATGTATTTGGCGACGTCCAAAACTTGATACGCCTCGCGGTAGGTCTCCTGGAATCCGCGATTGTGCGAGTAGTTGTAGTGCAGGTCGAGGCAGAACTCGTTGGACAACGTCTCCAGCCGGGAGGCGAGATCATCGACGTGTAAAAAGCCGCCGAACGTCACTTGCTGCGGGCGGTAGTTCGTCGTGTGTGGGCTGCTGACGCTGGCTGTCTGCGGGCGGTAGTAGTACTGCCCACTCTGCACATAGTAGGTTCCGTGGTGATGATGTCCCGTGTGCGGTACGATGTAGTTGGAATCTTGATGGATCACATCGTGATGGTATCTGCCGATCACGTGTCCGTGGCTGTCGCGAACCACATGGTCGTGATGGTCGATGTGGTAGCTCGGCCGGTGGTGATTGTGATGGTGGTGATGTTGGGCGTACGCACTGGTCGCTCCCAACGCGAGTGCCGCCCCGAAGACAGCGACGCTGATGACACGAACGATACTCACGGCAATCTCCTCTCAGGAATTATGGATGGCTGGACGTGCTGCATCCATTCGGAGTCGGCCCGCACTTCAGCCGCGAATCTGATCGTCTGAGGATCCATTCTGTCAAAA
The DNA here is from genome assembly GCA_937975745.1 of uncultured Planctomycetaceae bacterium. Lineage (GTDB taxonomy): Bacteria > Planctomycetota > Planctomycetia > Planctomycetales > Planctomycetaceae > CALJUK01. The sequence continues at coordinate 2,469 of CALJUK010000175.1, forward strand.
GCGGGGAAGTCTCTGCAACAGCCCCAGTCGAATTGAGCAAATGGTCCTCCTCACAAATGAGAGAACGCCGACGAATGACACGTCGGCGTTCTCAAGCGATCAACGGTGAAAGTGGCCGTCGTAGTGGCCAGTCCGGTGGAAGTCGTAGTGGCCCGGTGTGTAGTGCAGGTGATTTCCGTGCCGCTGAACGCTTCCGGGGTGGTAGTCGTAGTGGCTCGTATTGTGCCACGTCCGGTGGTAGGTCGGGTAGGATTGCGGGTAGGTGTACACCTGCGGCGAATAGCCGTGCAAGCTGCCTCCCGAGTAGCCATGACCAGCCCCCCAACCGTATCCATGGCCCGCTTCGGCAGATGAGCCGAAGGTCACCAGTGCGGCCATCACAGCGCCAAGTGTCAACAGAGTCTTCATCGTGTAGCCCTCCAATTTGGTTTCATGGTTGCATCAGTGATTCGCAACAGGTTGTCGCGTTCGGTTGCGTAGAATGCACCGATCGTGCCAACTCCGGCAGATTCTGCCGGACGCTGATTTTTGGGCGAATACTGCTGAGAACCGGGGATTCTGCACCTCATGCGGAGTTGAGACCGCGCACTCAGATTGACGAAAGCGCCCTCACAATGATTCCACAACAACCGCGTTGATCGGCATTCCGGGCATTCCTACCCACTGTTGACAAGGACCCCCTATCGGCCGACAACGGAAGCATGCTCCTCGTCACGTTCTGTCTGACATCAGTTCTCGTTCTTGGTCTGATTGCATCCATCGTTATCTCGATCGTCAGTCCCGCGCACCGAATCTGGCCGCCACCTGGCCAGAAGTCTTGGCAGTATTTCCTTGTCTGGGTACTGACAATACTCGCGTTCTCAGGCTTCGTTCTGGTCGGATTATTGGATTGGAACAGCCTGTTCTGGCCGGCGCTGATTCGATGGCCTGTTGGAGGCGGACTGATCTTCCTCGGCAACATACTTGCTTGGGCGGGCGTTGCGCATCTCACCTTTCGGACGACGTCCGGTGCAGAAGGGGAGTTGGTGACCGATGGGCTATACAGGTACACCCGAAATCCTCAGTACTTGGGAGACATCGCCATTCTCGTCGGCTGGATCGTGCTGTCCGCTTCGATGTACGCCGTTCCCATAACACTTGGCGGCGTTCTCGCCTTTATCCTCACGCCATTCGCCGAAGAACCTTGGTTGGAGGAGCTGCATGGTGACGCGTACAGTGCGTACCGAGGAATCGTCCCCCGTTTTCTCTGAAAGCCGCGCATGTAGCGAAACGTCTATCGCCGCGATTCATCGGTCACCAAACAAGGCACTCTCCCGCCGACATCGTTTCGGGATTCGATATGTGCTGTCGGGTGAACAATGTCCTTCCCTCCGTCGGCCGCAGGCGATTCGCGGTGCGTCACCTGTACTGCTCGCGAAAACCTGTAAGATTTGCGAGTAGTTGGAACGCTGAGAGATCGTGCTGTGACAGCGTAAGCTCTTTCCTGCACACATATTGCCATCCAGTCCGGTGCCGTTCGCGGACTTGCCTTCGAAGCCTACGCTCTCTGCCGCCCGCCTCGATTCATTGGCGCAATTCTTCTTCCAAGCGGCGAAACGATCCTGTCACAGTTTGTCACAGAATCCTTGCAATTCACCGCGATTCTCGCGAAACTCTCACAACATTGCTGGTTCTGGAATCGCTGAAAACAAAGCTGTTTCGAGAGATTCGACGATCCCAACCCGCGAACTGGGGGTCAAAAGGTCGCAGGTTCAAATCCTGTCGTCCCGACTTGGGTGGATTTCCGGCCGTTTGGCGAATTCGTCAAGCAGCCGAACCACGGGGACTTCGAGACGTGTGGCGTGATCTGTTCACACCGCTCTCACGTGATCCGATTGACGTAGATCGGATGTTCGGAATTCAGGCCGACCGAGATGCCATGATCTCGGTCGGCCCAGTTCGCTCTCTCACGCCA
>CALJUK010000176.1 GCA_937975745.1 uncultured Planctomycetaceae bacterium
TTCCCCCGTCACTGTCCAGGGGTTCGCGTCCATCGGCTGCATCGCAACGGTGACACCGAGCGAGAGACGGTGTTCACACCGGGGCAATTCGAAATCGGACTCGCCGCGTAATTTCGCATCGGATATCGGGTGGTCGGACAACGGACCGGCCAAACCATCCAGTAATTGCAAGGCCTGAAGTATTCGCTGAGTCGACGGCAGCGAGTTCAATGGTGACAGACCGGTTCGTTCAGACAAGTCGTCGGCGAGAGTTCTCTCGATAGGCGTCGCTCCAACCATTGATCGTTCCCTCAAGCCCGCGTCTGGTGGTCGCTGCGATGTGAATTTCGGATTTGATTCTGCTGACAAGACACGAGAGGGGAAGAGTCGTCTCGGCCGAGATCCCGGCCCCTATGCCGTCGCCTTGAACTGCATCAGAAAATGCATGGGCTGACAAACCGGTTGAGATGACCGGCGGAGACGGCTGGGACGGGCACACATCGATCGGGACGCGGTTCAGGCAGGGGGGGAGAATGAACCGCATGGCAACGATAGCCCGCTTTTGCGGGCCCGTCAAACTGCGACGAAACCAGAAATGGGGATGTCGAATTTCGGCAACAGTCATCGGCCGACCATGATGTCAGAGGACAACATGTTTCGCATCGGCACAACCCCAGGAGACAACTCGGCACATCCTCCGTGACGGCCGAGTAATCTCCTCGGGTATCTGAGGGACTCACGCGATCTGCGATGAGGCTCCCATGTGTATTGTCAGCGATCGATGAAGACCCCAATCGAGATGCAGTCACTCACAGTGAATACCCACTCACAGTGAATATCGGACTGGAGTGGCAATTAGCCAGAGCGGGCCGAGCACAGCCACAACGGGCTGGATTCGCGTGATTTGCGTATCCGAGCACGCGTGACAATCAATCAGTTCGCCTTCAATTGCTCTTCGATAGCCTGGACGACTTCGGCCGCGTCAGGCGCGGTCGCGGTCCGGAAACGGGCGACGACTTTTCCGTCTTTGGAGACAAGGAACTTCTCGAAATTCCAGCGAACCTTGCCGGTATCGGCGATGCCAGACTTATCCGAAGTCAGGAACTTGTACAAGGGAGCCGCGTCGCCGCCGTTGACGTCGATCTTGGCGAACATGTCGAAGGTGACGCCATAATTCTGCTTGCAAAACGCGGCAATGTCAGCCTCGGTCCCCGGTTCCTGGGATCCGAATTGATTGCACGGAAAGCCGAGGACTGCCAATCCCTGCGCCTTGTACTTGTCACTCAGTTCCTGCAGCGGTTCGTATTGAGGAGTCGCACCACACTGACTGGCCGTATTGACTATCAACAAGACCTTCCCTTTGTACTGAGACAGATCGACCGACTTGCCCGCGAGAGACTTCATCGCCTGGCCATAAATCGGGTGGGATTCCTTTTCGGCGGAGTCCGCGACGTGAATCGAGGTCATCATCATCGACAATCCCAACAGACCGGTAAGAGCGAACTCAAGACGCATGGAGTGACACTCCTGGAGTTATGGAGGTGCAAACAGCAAACGTTAACGCCATACAGTACGCAATTGTGCTTTTCCGTCAATTACCCATTTGAGAAATTTTTCGTTGAACCAGAACGCGACACGTTATTCCGATTCGGATTTCTGTTCTTGCTCGCCCATTTGCCGCAGGAGTTCCCCAACGTCGACTGTTGGCAATTCATTCAACCGGGCACTTTGGTCTTCGTCCAAATTCACGTACGCCTTTACGTGCCGGCGACCGAAGCGAAGATCGCTTTGCGTGAATCGCCACAGAAGCAATGCGATGCCGCAAGCCATCACAACCAGGACGGCCACAACATAGCGGCCTCCTGTCTGCGAGCCGATCGGTACTACAGCCGACTGAACGAGCGAGATCTCTCGTGAGAGAATCAGCGGCGCGGTGTGTAGCCCTCCCTGCGACAGGTAGCCTTGCTTTTTGAAGAAGTAGCCTGTCGTCCGCACATACGACGGCGGGTCCAGTTCCTCGCCGGTCGGAACACCTTCACCCACCGACAAGCAAACAATGCGGTACGGGTTGTTGCCCGAATCGGACGTAAACAGCCAGCCTTCGTACAACGAACCAATTCCGTAGTTGTTTTCGCCCGATTCAAACGGCTGCAATCGCCGCAGTTCTCCGACCACTGTGACGATTGTTCCGCGGTATCGCGCAGGGTCGATCATTAGTTCAGCGAATGCCAGATCGCTGCGGGCCGCCTGCTGAAGCCGCTGCGGATCGTTGTCCCGGACCGAGGCAATGACGTGGTAGTAGGCGTTCGCTTCGCCACTGCGCAGCCCGACGGTCGCGTCTTCCACAGTTTTCAAGATCCGAGGAGAGATCGCGAGGCTGTCCGTCGTGACAGGTGCCGTTGCTTCCCCGATGTCGGCGGACTCTTCCGCCTCATTGACGGCCCGAAACTCGCCGGGCTTCAGGTCACCGGGTCGCTCTGTACGGACGGAAAAGTCGATCTCGTCGAGTCGACGTTCTCCGGAACGCTGGACCTGGTCGGCAGGGGGGCCCGTCAACCAGTACCAGGAACTTGGCTGGGCGGCCCACCGCATCGCCACAACCACGACTGCCAGCAACCCGACCATCGCCAGCATTCGGAGTTGGTCGCGGCGGTTCAGATACGGGGCTGGGCCGCGGGGCGAATTAATCCGCATCGGGAAGCACTTCTTTCTCAGGAATCGCAAAAAACGCGCCTTAGTCTATTTTCCGGCGTTTTCCAGCGGGTCGCAAGGTTCGGAGTCCCAACCGGAGAAAGACTTTCGGAAGTCAGGGCGACTTTCTTGCCAACCTTTCCCGTCACCCGTATCCTGAAAGAAGAGTTCCGTCGCATCAGGCAGGTCCACCTTCTCTCCAGATCGGTCGGCATGTCGGCGGCGGCTCCCGGTGGTTTCACCTCTCGGCATGTCAGCGCCGCAGTCCAAACGCGAAAGAGACACGATGACCTCTCGTCGGCTGATAACCGTCTGTCTGTTAGCATCCGCACTGTTCCCCCTCTGGGTCGGACCGGCCTCGGCCATCGAACCGGTGATGGAATTCACCGATGCGCTGCGTGCGCGGGGATACTACGACTCGGCCATCCAATATCTGGAACAACAGCAGTCCAATCAGAAACTGCCCGCCGAAATTCGGACGATCATTCCGTACGAGATGGCCGTCACACGGATGGAAAGCGTCGCGTCGATTGCCAATCCCGAGGCCCAGGACCGCGAACTCGACTTGGCGTTGGCCCAGTTGGAACAGTTCGTGAAGGACAACCCCAATCACGAACTCGCCGGCCGAGCCAATACCGAGCGGGCACGCATCTTCCTGGGCAAGGCCCGGGTCGAGGTCTGGAAGTCGCAGTCGCCAACGAGCCCGCCAAACGGCTCTATCTC
>CALJUK010000177.1 GCA_937975745.1 uncultured Planctomycetaceae bacterium
GATGGTTCCCCGGCGGCTCGTATTGCTGGAGCGAATCTCCTGGCTCTTGTGGCCTCGCAAAATCAACTCGGCCCAGGGCTGGCGAATGCCGAGTGCAATCATGTCGAGCTGCGGATGCTCCATGTCGATCTCCTTGTGAGTCGGTTTCTCGAGCGAAGTCTAGCCGGGGGATCTCGTGGTTGTCGAGTTTGTCATATTTCACCCCATCGGTCATCAGAGGGTGGACGCCGCCGCCGCATCTGTTGAGAATCACGGTTCATTCCCGCTGAGACGTCGGAACTCTTCCTTCTGCCGAAACGGTCTCATCATGCGTGTCTCACCGAAAGCACGAGTCGCCAGAGTTGTTTCCGGGATTTTACTGATTCCTCTCTTTGTCGGCTGGTCTTCGCTTTCGACCGCAGCGGAAACGAAGGACTCTCGGCCGAACATTATTCTGGTAATGGCCGACGACCTGGGCTGGTCGGATATCGGATGTTACGGCGGGGAAATCGAAACACCCGCGATCGACTCTCTTGCGCGAGACGGACTCCGGTTTGCGCAGTTCTATAACAATTCCATTTGTGGTCCGACGCGTGCCTCGCTGCTGACCGGGCTGTACTGTCAGCAGGTGGGACACCGTGGCGATCAGTGGAACGAACCGAAAGACTACAGCCGCTGCCTCCTGATCAGTGAAGTCCTGCAACGGGCCGGCTACCACACAATGATGGTCGGAAAATGGCAAGGCCGGGACTCTGCCAATGACCGCGGCTTTGACAGGTTCTTCGGCCCGATGTGTCAGGCCAAAATCAGCTATTTTCACGAAGTGCAGGGGAACCCGTGGTATCTGGATCAGCAGCGGTTCGAACTGCCGGCCGACTTCTACCTGACCGAGGCGCTCAATGACTACGCGTTGCAGTTTGTGAAAGAAGGACTCGCCGGGGAGAGCCCGTTCTTTCTGTATGTGGCCCACATTGCACCCCATTGGCCTTTGCATGCGCGTGAAGTCGACATCCGGCCGTTTCGTTCGCGATACCAGGCGCTTGGCTGGGATCAGATTCGATCGAATCGCACGGACAGGCAGCGCAAGGCCGGCTTGATTCCCTCCGATTGGGAAATGTCCCCCAAGCCAGCTGGCGTTCCCGATTGGGAGAAAGTGTCCGAAAAGGATTGGCAGTCGGAACGCATGGCTGTTTACGCCGCCCAGGTCTCCGCCATCGACAAGGGGCTGGGACAACTCCTGCAGGCCGTCGCCGATGCCGGAGAAGCGGACAACACACTAATGCTGTTTCTTTCGGACAATGGGGCGGCACCGGATGGTGGTCTCGTTCCTAGTGAAAATGGATTCGGATTCTCTGCGAGATCGCTGAATCCCAACTGGCGACGGGATGGCGTCCCAATCCGTCCGGGAAGCGGACCGCACAACATGCCTGGGCCACACAACACATTCGCCGCCTACGGGCTGGCATGGGCGACCGCCAGTAATACGCCATTGCGTGGAACCAAATTGGGGGCCTACGAAGGCGGCATTCGCACGCCATTAGTCGCTCGCTGGCCAGCCATCATCCGTCAGACGGGTAGCATCACTCCACAAGTGGGACATGTCATCGACTTCATGGCGACCTTTCTCGATATCGCCCAGGCCGATTACCCGACGGAGCTCGATGGGCGGCATCCACTTCCCGTAGAAGGTCGAAGTCTACTGCCGGTCTTTCGAGGAGAAACCCGCCAGGAACACACGGAACTCTGCTGGAGTACTCGGCGACACGATGCGATCCGGATGGGCCGCTGGAAAGGAGTTCGACCTCGGCAGAAGGGAGCCACCTGGGAATTGTATGACCTGGTCGCAGACGGTACCGAGACGCACGACGTATCATCGGCCCAACCGGAACGAACGGCCGACTTGGCCGACCGCTTTTCCGAGTGGCAGAAACGGGTTGGCCGCGAATAGCACGCGCTTCGACCGACAGCGGGTGACGTCACTCAGGCCCTGGCTTTCGATCCGGCGGAAGGCCCCACGGCGACTGACCGATGACGGTCAGCAATCCACACCGGACGAAATGTGGTCCCTGTTGTCTAATGTTGGACCGATCCCGGGCTGCCGCTTGCTCGGAGCGCGGGTGTCTGATTCGGCTAGTCCCGGACCAATGTGGTACTGGATGGACGAATCGCTGCTCGCCCAGCAGTGTCAAAATGTGCGATTCGGTAGGGACTGCGGTACAATATGCGCGGCCGGTTTGAGTTCTTCGTTCATTGACGCGCCTGTGTTGCCGTCCCTGCGTATTCGCGTGGTCAATGGGTTGCTCCGAGGGCTGGTGACCTGTGAC
>CALJUK010000178.1 GCA_937975745.1 uncultured Planctomycetaceae bacterium
CCTGGCTCGATCTTCGGTGCAGCCATAATTCGTTCCGGTCCTTCCCATCTTGCTTCGTGTCGTCTTGGTGTCGTCTCATACCGGGCGTGCCAGAATTCGACTGAATCGAGTTGCCCGGCCTGTCAGGCTCACTCGTCGGTCGATCTTTGCGACTTCAACCTCGCATCGGGCTGGCAAAACCTCGCATCGGAAGGTTCGGCAGCGGGGCGATGCCAGTCGATGTCTGCAGCCAACCACACGCCCAGACTCCTGCGGGGCAGTATATCGAACCAGAGACGGCAAGTCACTCGATTGGAACTTTCAAGCGGGATTTTCCCAGCCACGTTTCACAACGCGGAGGTCGTAACCGACCCCTCAAGTCGGGGTGATGACATGCCAGTTCGAGAGGGTGCCTGCTACAATGAATACAGCAGGTTCATCTCTCATGTCACCACAGCGGGCTCCGTCTCCAGTGCCTGTTGGGTGCGGATTGAAGTGGGAGTCCGAAATCCGCACAGGTCTTTGTGTGGCCTTCGGACTTTCGACACACAAAACAAAGCCCTGGACAGGGCCCATCGACTGAGGAACGTATGTCCGAGCCTATCGCCTACCTGAACGGGACGTTTGCACCCCTCTCAGAGACTCGCTTGCCGGTGACAGATTTGGCAATCTGTCTTGGGGCCTCGGTCACCGAAATGATTCGCACGTTTCGGCACCAACCTTTTCGCCTTGAGGCACATTGGGAACGGCTGGAGCGATCACTGCGGACGGTCGGATTCCCCTTCGAGCCGTCGTTTGAGCAGATGACGAAGATTGCGCACACGTTGCTGGATCATAATCGGCAGTTCGTGGATGGTGCGGACGATTTCGGAATCGTTCTGTTCATTTCAGCCGGACACAACTTGACGTATCTGGGGGCCAGCGGCCGCGAGTTGGCACGCACTCCGACCTTCTGTGCCCATACCTTTCGGCTGCCGTTCGAACTCTGGGCGGACAAGTTCGAATCGGGCCAGCATCTGATCACACCGGCTATCCGCCACTTACCAGCGGATACCGTCGATCCGAAAATCAAATCCCGAAGTCGAATGCACTGGTATCTGGCCGACCAGCAGGCGCGGGTGGCGGACCCGCATGCGTCGGCTTTGCTGCTGGATCACAGCGGAGCCATCACTGAGACCAGTACGGCCAATTTCTTCATCGTGCGTGACGGGGCAATTATGACTCCCGGAGAAGGGCACGCTCTGGGAGGAGTTTCGCAACAGGTTGTGGTTGAGCTGGCCGAGAAACTCGGGTTGGATGTCACCGCAACAATGCTGTCACCGTACGACGTCTACAATGCAGATGAGGCCTTCACGTCTTCGACGCCGTATTGCATGCTGCCGGTCACGCAGTTCAACGGCCGACCAATCGGAACGGGTAAGCGAGGGCCGGTGTTCGAATCGCTCGTCTCCGCCTGGAGCGAACTGGCGGGTGTCGACATCGCCGAGCAGTTGCGGTCCGGAGCCCAGCGCGCGACTGCCGCGCAGGGTTAGTCGGCAGTCGGCTGCTACACCGACAAGTGTTCGTGGGATGAGTGTCGCAGTTGGACGTATCCAGGACGCTCCCCCCGCCGCGATTCTGGAACGCTTGCAGGTCTCGCTGCGCCTTGAGCCTGTTCGAGACAACAAAAAAACTCGACCGGGTCGAAATTCGACACCGGTCGAGCAGAGTTGCACTCCAAAGCTTCTTCTACCGATCGATTCGTTTACCAATTGATTCAGTTTGTGGCCGAAATCGATTGTGAGTGGGGCGTCCTGCTCAGGCCTTGGGACCATCGCTGTCAGAACGTTCCCGCGGGGGCCTTTCACCATCTGGCCTTTCGCGATTTGGCCTATCCTCGTCTGGCCGGTTCCGATTCGGTCGATCACCGTCCCGTCCGGGTCCTCGGCGGCCTTGGGGCCCGCGACGCTCCTCACCATCCCGTGGTGGACCAAAGCCGTCTCGTGGTCCTGGGCCATCTCCGGGACCAAAACCCATCAATTCCGGTGGGTCCAGTTTGCCGTCCTTGTTATGGTCGAGCTTGTCGAAAAGAGTTGACGCGTTGTTCAACTCGTCTCGGCTGATCTGGCCATCCTCGTTGGTGTCGAGCATCCGAATGAATGCGGGAGGACCTCCCCGGCGTCCGCGTCCCTCAGGGCCATCCATGCGACCGAAACGTTCCCGTTCGGGAGGCGGACCTTCCGGGCGACGACCTTCCGGTCCGCGATCCCCGGGGCGCCGACCCTCTGGTCGACCATCGCGACCTTCCGGGCGACGGCCTTCCGGTCCGCGATCCCCAGGTTCACGACCTTCAGGCCGACCATCACGGCCGCGCTGAGCGAAAGCCTTCATCATGTCCTCCCGAGTGACCGATCCGTTCTCGTCTTTTCCAAGGCGTTGGAGGAGGCCACGGAAGCGTTCTCGCCCTTCTTCGGGCACTTCGTCCAGAGTCACTTTCCCATCGCCATTACGATCGAATCGTTCGAAGAACTGGCCATCGGGACGACGTCCTTCGGGACCACCGGGTCCCCGACCCGCCTTCTCGAAGTCCTCGCGGGAGAGCGATTCCTTGCCGAGTCGTTCAAACAGAGGGCGAATGCGATCTCGCATCTCTTCGGGGACTTCTTCAAGTGTGACCTTGCCGTCGCCGTTGCGATCGAATCGCTCGAAGAACTGGCCATCGGGACGACCTCCTTCGGGGCCACCGGGTGCCCGACCAGCCTTCTCGAAGTCTTCGCGGGAGAGCGATTCCTTGCCGAGTCGTTCAAACAGGGGGCGGATGCGATCTCGCATCTCTTCGGGGACTTCTTCAAGTGTGACTTTGCCGTCGCCGTTGCGATCCAGCCGTTCGAAAATTTGGCCCTGCGGACGACCCCCGTTGATTCGCAAGGCGTTTTCGCCTGTAACGGGGCCGTTGCCGGCTTTCATTGCTGCGAGGAATTCCCCGCGGCTGAGTTGCTTGTCGGAGTTTTCGTCGCCGACTCGCACCAACCTCTCGAAGAAGCGGGCCTGTTCTTCACCGACTTCGTCGCTGGTGAGTTGGCCGTCACTATTGCGGTCGAGTTGTTGAAACAACTGTTCTGGATTCGGCCCCGATTCGTCCGCCGCCATTGCGGTCAGAGAGGCCGCCAACACCGCGGAAAGCATGGAAACGTCGCGGAGAAAACGCATTACTGTTACCCCTTGGATAAGCCCACCGATCAACCGACGGCAGCGAGCCCGAATGAACTCACTCTCCTTGCCTGTCGCCAATCTAGAAACACCGGTCGACGGAAAGAGTTTCGAGGATTTCCAGATTTATGCGGTATCCGCCGGAGAAACGACACGGACCGCCGACCCGGGAGCCCATTGCCTCCCAACGCCGGCGGTCCAGATAGTGTCATGCGACGATCGTTTCGAGGGGCCCGCAGGACCCCTCGAAAGCGGTCGGACTATTGCTCGGATTTCAACTGAAAATTGACGAGCAGAGCACCGTTTTCATCGGGAACTCCGTAAGATCCGCTCGGCTGGAGATACTTCTGGACGGATTCGAACGAAGGGAGCAGTCCGAAATCGACCCCTTCCACAAATTGACCTGGCGGGCTGTTGCGGGCCATTTCGTAGAGAGCACGGAACTGTTCGCTCTGCCGGGAATAGCCGATCATCGAGCATTCGGTGGGAAATTTCGCAGCGACCCGGCGGTAGTCCGCAGAATCGGCTAGGGGACGCTGTTCGCGGTCGGCACGAATCACGCTTTCGAGCAGCGTGACGTCGGACGCAATCATCAGATGGCCCGTGTTGACAGCGACTCCCATGGTTTTCGACTGGCCGGTCAGGGCGGGAGAGAGTTCATAGATGACATTCCCGAGGAACTCACGTTCGTCGGCGGACATGCCGGGAAACGCTGCCAGCTTGGCCATCGTCGCCTTCATGGCGGCCGTGTCATTGAGGTCCATTGCGGTCACGAGTCGTTGGCTTTCGACCATCGTCGGGTCGGCCAAGTCTGTTACGTGATTAATCTGCAGAGC
>CALJUK010000179.1 GCA_937975745.1 uncultured Planctomycetaceae bacterium
GTGAGAACACTGCGACAACAGCGAGCGGCCGCGAACAATCGCCTGCTCCAGCAGGAGAGCGCAGCCTGAAACAGCCGCTGGCGATCTCCGACCAGAGTTCTCCGCCTCGGCCGTCAATCTTCGGATTCTATCGGCGATTGAGTCCGGGCGTCAATTCGCGCAGCCGCGTCTGCGAAATCCGGCGACCCACGAGCGAGATGTTCATCAGGATTTACCCGCACCCGAGTCGTTCGTCAGATTCTGAAAATCCTGTTCGGCTTCCTTCCGTGCGGTTGCCTGGTTGAGTTCGATCGCCTGGCCCAGCAGTCGGGCCAGTTCGCCTGTCAGCCGTTCAGGAAGCGGTGTCAACTTGGAAGCGATGATCCGACGCGATTCCGCGACGTTCCCCTGCAAACTTGAAAGCACGGCCAGGCCGGCATACCCCTTGGCAGCCAGATCGGGGCGGTTTTCGCCCTGGGCGACGAATGCGTTGAAAATCTCGGCTGCTTCCGCGAATTGACGATTCCGTAAGTACAGGAGTGCCATCTGCTCTTCCGCCGGGTAGCGGTACAGCGTGTCATCGGGAAAGTACAGAGGAACCGCCTGCCAGGCGCGTAGATTGTCGGCCAGCAACAGTGCGTGGGAATACTGCTGTGCCGCATTGTCGAATTTTCGGACTTCGGCCGGTTGATCGGTTGCGTCTCGTGAGACGTTCAGTGGATTGGCCGGTTGCAGCAGCCAGCCCAGGATCCCCGCGAGTCCTCCCACGGCGACAAATAGCCCCGCCATCGCCAGCCAGCCCCGCCACTGTGACGATCGAGTTCCGCTCGGACCCTCTGTTCCGCCCGCTCCGCTGGTTGTTTCGAAAAGTGACGCCGGGATTGCAGCCGTCTTGCCGGCCGAAGTCTTGATCTGTTTGGAAAGACTCTTCAGGTCCTGCAGGATCTCGTCTGCGTGCTGGTATCGCGTCTTGGGGTCCTTCTCCATCATGCGATGGATGATGCGGCACAGCTCGGCTGGCAAGTCACGGCGGAGGTTGGACAGCGGAGGTGGTTGCTTATTCATGTGCTGCAAGGCCACGTTGAGCGCGGTTTCGCCACGAAACGGTGGGTAACCGGACAGCAGGTGGTAGCACGTCACACCCAGAGAGTATAAATCGCTGCGATGGTCGACATTTCCCCCCTGGATTTGTTCGGGGCTCATATACAGAGGGGTTCCCATCGTAACACCCTCCTGAGTCAGGTTCAGCCGTTCGGAACCCTGCGTC
>CALJUK010000180.1 GCA_937975745.1 uncultured Planctomycetaceae bacterium
TGGCCGCTCCATTCTCGTTTCTCGACCCGAATCTTAAGGTTTGACACAACACTAGTCTGGCAACTGACATCCCAGTCGTCAATCACCTCTGGGAAGTCGTCTCGTCTGTCCGCCGGTTTGATGTCAGAGGGCGGCGACGCAGCCGAGTCGGACCCTTGGCCGAACGGAATCGTCCGCCAACCTTGTCACTCCAGGGGGACCCGCTAAGCTGAATCTCCACGGGCAGCATTTCAACACGTTGCCGCGCTGATTGGCGAGCGAAAGGATCCACCCCCATGAAGATGTATTTGGCCGGAGACTGGCAGGACACTTCCGAAACAATTGACGTCATCAATCCGTTTGATGGTTCGGTGGTCGATACCACACCGAGCGGAACAGCCGAGCACGTCGATCTGGCGCTTTGCCGTCTGCGGGACGGTGCCGAAGTGATGCGGAATATGCCGGCTTACAAGCGGTGCGAGATTCTCCGCAAGACGGGCCAACTGCTGGTCGAGAGGCAGGAAGAATTCGGCCAGATCATCAGCCGTGAAGAAGGCAAGATTCTGGCCGAAGGCCGCACCGAGGCGATTCGGGCGGGCGAGATTTTCGATTTCTCCGCCGACGAAGCTCGTAATGTTACGGGGGAGATGGTTCCGCTCGATGCCTCTCCGAACGGTGCCGGAAAAATTGGCTTCACGTTGCGAGTTCCCTGCGGAATTGTCGCCGCGATTACACCGTTTAATTTTCCACTGCATCTGGTCAGCCATAAAGTCGGGCCAGCGATTGCCGGTGGAAATGCCATCCTGCTGAAACCAGCGAGTGACACACCGCTGTCAGCGCTCAAACTGGTCGAAGTCCTGCTGGAGGCTGGTCTCCCCGAACAGGCGATTGCCTGCATCACTGGTCGGGGTCGGGCGCTGGGAAATGCCATCTGCAGCGACAACCGCGTTCGGAAGATCAGCTTCACCGGCAGTTACGATGTCGGTGTCGAGATCTGCCGCGTGGCCGGTATGAAGAAAGTCACTATGGAACTGGGGAGCAATAGCCCGGTCATCGTGATGGATGATGCAGACATCAACAAAGTCGCCAATGTCCTGCTGGCGGCCGGCTACGCGAACGCCGGTCAGACTTGCATTTCGGCCCAGCGTGTTCTGGTGGCCAGATCCGTTCGGGCAGACCTGCTCGATGCGCTGGTACCACTTGTCGAGAAATTGACGGTCGGAGATCAATTGCAGGATGGGACAAAGGTGGGCCCCCTGGTCCGCGAGTCGGATGCCGTCCGAGTCGAAGAGTGGATCAAGGAGGCCGTTTCGTCAGGGGCCAAGCTGTTGACCGGGGGAACCCGCACCGGTGCCGTTGTCACACCGGCCGTGCTGGACGAGGTCGACCCGAAGATGCGAATCAGCTGTGAAGAGTTGTTCGGGCCGGCGTTGGCTGTGTCGACGTTCAACGATATCGACGAGGCGATCCGGATGGCCAACGACACGACACTGGGTCTGTCGGCCGGAATCTTCACTCAGGACATCGACCGGGCCATGAAGTTCGCGCGGGAAGTGCAGAGCGGTAACCTGCACATCAACTGGGCCTCGCAATGGCGTGTTGACCAGATGCCCTACGGTGGGTTAAAGCATAGCGGCATGGGGAAAGAAGGCCCGAAGTACGCCGTTCGCGAGATGACGGAAGAAAAGATGGTCGTGCTGCACATCAACAACTAGCAGGCTGCACCCAAGCGTAGTGGCTTCTGGTGATGTAATCCGCCTGATTTGCGGATCATTCGCGTACAAACGCCGCCACAGTTGTCCGCGATGCGGACTAAGTGGTGGATCGTTCGCCTCCCGGAGAGGAATCCTGAATGAAACCCGGTTTGTCCGTCGGGAGCGTTGGCCAACTGGCATGGCATGTGGACCCCACGCAAACGATCACGCTGGGGTTCGACACGCACGCAACGGTCTTTTCGACACCGTCGATGATCAACTTGATGGAACACGCGGCCCGCGAATGTCTGCGCCCGTTCCTGGAATCGCACGAAGAATCGGTTGGTGTCACCGTCCAGGTGCAGCACATGGCGGCGACTCCGGTTGGGGCGGAAGTTCGCGCCGATGCGAGGGTGACGGCCATTGACGGCCGGCTGATCGATTTTGAGGTCGAGGCGTTTGACGGACAGGATCAGATCGGACGGGGAACGCACCGCCGAGCCGTCATCGCGATGGATCGCTTTCAGCAGGCGTTGGCATCGAAAAGTCATCTGGCAGGTGGACAGGTCATGACCGAGTTGACTCTCAAACCGAATCCCGGCGAGCTTCCCGCGCTCAAGCGTGTGACCGTCGATGTCGAAGGGGAAATCGCGTTCGTCACACTAAACCGCCCGGAGGCACTCAACGCAGTCGATATCGCCATGACGGACGACCTGGAAGCGATCGTCCATTGGCTGGCTGGCCACGCGGAACAGATTCGTGTGGTCATTCTGACTGGTCAGGGGCGAGCGTTTTGTGCTGGCGACGATGTCAAAGAGGTTGGAACGCTGACCGTCCAAAGGGCGACAGAACTCAGCCTGCAGCAGGCGCGAGTTTACCTGGCTTTCGAGCGTTTGCCGCAACCCATTCTGGCGGCTGTCAATGGGCATGCCTTTGGGGGTGGGTGTGTCTGCGCTTATTCGTGCGATTATCGAATCGCGGTTCGAACGGCCCAGTTCGGCATGCCGGAAATCAAGCTCGGTTGGGCACCGGGCTACGGGATCGCTCAACTGACCGCTCTGGTTGGCAAGTCGCGAGCGATGCAGCTCTGTTTGACGGGCGAGCCGATTACGGCCCAGACGGCCTGCGAATGGGGATTGGTGAACGAATTGGTCACGCCGATCCGCCTGATGGATCGGGTTCGCGAATTGGCAGACCAGTTGTTGTCGCTTCCGCCTCGTGCCCTCAGCGAGACGAAACGGCTGCTGCATGCGGATGAGGGAAACCGTCCAAAGCTGACCTACCTTGCGGATACGGCGGCCTACATTCGCTGTCTGGAGACCCAGGACGCGAAAGAGGGCATTACTGCATTCCGCGAGAAGCGGCCCGCACGATTCACCGGAAAATGAACCGCGGCCTGCCATGTTGCTGCGAGCATGTTGCTGCGGGGACTGGCCTCCAATCGCTCCCGGAGAAGGGGGGCGGGGGAGCGGTGCCGCGAGTGCAGTCCACACCTGCCGCCTCCCCCGAAATTGCGCCCGGTGACTGTTCCCGCGACGAGTCTCCACAGGTTATCTCTGCTCAATTCGTGGACAGAATCGCATTTTTTCAGCGGCTTCGTACATCTTGTCGGGGTAGAATCGCTCGTGAAACGTTGAGTTCGCTGATTGCCATCCGCACCGAGGGGCCTTTTCGATGCAACTGAGTCTCTTTTCCGTGAGCTACGCCGGGTACTGGGGACAGGACTCGCTCTATCTGCCGGCCTTCATCGCCAAGGCGGCCGAGCTGGGGTATTCGTCCGTCATGCTGGCTGGCAAACGGCCTCACCTTTCTCCGTTGGATGTATCGGCCGATCGGCTGACTGCGATCAAACAGATGCTGGACGAACACAAAGTCCGGTGTGGTGTGATCGGCGGCTACACCGATCTGAGACCTGCCGATTCTGCCGAAGTCCCGTACCTCGAAATGCAGATCGCGTATGTCGAATCCCTCTCGCGGATGGCGGTGGCCCTGGGAGCCCACGTCGTGCGTGTCTTCACGGCGTACGAGGTGGCCGGTCAATCGCCGTTGTCCGCACACGCGACCGTCGTTCGCACACTCCAGGAAATGTGTGATCGGGCAGCGGCCCACGGTGTAACGATCGCCGTCCAGAACCATCACGACATCGGCGTGCAGACCGATTGGCTGCTGGAGATTCTCTCCGACGTCGATCGGCCGAACTGCAAAGTCGGCTTCGATGCCTGGTCACTTGCACTTCGAGGAGAGGACCTTTACGAAGCGGCTCGCAAAATTGCTCCGCACACGGTCATCACGACGAATGCCGACTATATCCGCCTGCAACGGTTCCACTATCAACCGGAACTCGTCAACTACCGGTCCGAGCAAACCGATGTCGTCCGGGCGGTCAAGTTTGGTGAAGGCTGCATCGATTATGAAGCGTTCTTTCGCGGACTGACTGACGGCGGCTTTGACGGAATCGCCAACTACGAGATGTGCTCGCCGATCCGGGGCGGCGGCAGCCTCGCCAATCTGGACGCGTACGCCACCCACTATCTGAAGTGGATGCGCGAGAAGGTCACACGGTAGTCCGGAAAACGGCGTCGAAGCCCTTGCTGCTTCCGATCCGTATCGTTCAGAATGACGTGCGCACGTCAGCCAAAAAGTTTCGAAGAAGCACATCTCATGCCCAATCCGTCCAATGGAAAACGCATCAACTACCGTAAGCTTGCGTTCGAGCATTATCCTCCGATTTGCGCCCATTGTGGCTTCGGCGTGCCAACGGTCCTTGAAGTGTGCCACATTGACTGTGACCGCCAGAACAACGCGGTCGAGAACCTCGTGATCCTTTGCCCGACATGCCACAAGATGCATGACGTCGATCTCATCAGCACCGAAGCGATCATTCTGATGCGCGACCGTCCGAGGAATGTGGACTGGTCAAAGCGAATGAAGGACGCCGGCAGCAAGGCCGCGACGACCCGCAAACGGCGAGC
>CALJUK010000181.1 GCA_937975745.1 uncultured Planctomycetaceae bacterium
ACTGTCGCCGACCCCTCCGACAAAGAATGTCGCGCCAACGTGGACAACAAAGGCCACCGTGGTTCCCATATTCCGGAACTCGGAACGGTCCTCTCCCAACGCCATAATTTCGCCGTTCGCATGGGCGACGGCATCATCAATGGCCGAGACGACCTTTTCTGCCGAGTCGTCTCGAAACGAAAGCAACTGGGTAAGCTGCTTCGGGACAAGTTCGATTGCCATGGCACTGGCCTTCTCGCCGGCGCATTGGCCTCCCATCCCGTCGGCCACAATGAAGAATCGCCCCTGTTCGTCGACGACGAAGCTGTCTTCGTTGTTGTCGCGATAGTTTCCGGTAATGCTCTTGCTGCCGCAGCGATAGCCGGTCATGGGACTTTCAGTATAGTGTTCTCGCGCGGTCGATCGCTCGACCCACGAGAAGATTTTGCGGACCCAGCGGGGCCCGATTGTACGCCTTTGCCCACTGCTTGTCACGGGACCGCTGGGCCTCCGTTGCTGACACGACAGTTGAATTGCAAGCCAACAGCCGCCGATGGACCTGTCAGCCAAACACTGGCAGGCGGGACCACCTTGTGATTTGCATTCGGAATTGGGTTCATTTCGGAACCGTTACAGACTTGGGACACGTTCCGGGAGAAACTGCCTGCATGAAATCCAGCGCGCCCAATGTTGTCGCGGAATGGAATAATTCGCCAGCCTGAAATCCGGCCGAGTGACCGAGCAGTCGGTTCTGACTTGCGACGAGCTCGAACACGTGGTTTTTGGCTGGTGGGAACTGGGTTTCGTACGCGCGAATGGCCTCAATTTTGACGGCCAGAGTCTCGGAAATATCGGCGACAAAGGTGTTCGATGAATTCTGAACTCCCCGCAAGCTCGTTGGGCTCAGCGGATACCAGACCTGTTTACTGACGGTATGCACGGGAAGCCCGTCGAATTCGTCATCCCACTTAGTCAGTCGAGAGTAGAACACGGCTGCGTCGGTAATCTGCATGGCCTGCCAATGATCGGGAGAGGCCATCGGAGTCTTGTCGGCGATCCCGAGTACAACTTGGGGACGATATCGACGGAAGACTTTTGCCAACGCGATCCGGACCTCGAAGCCGTCGAACAATCGCCGATTGGGAAAATCGAGCGTTTCGCGGAAGTGGACACCCAGAATTTTCGCTGCTTTCGCGGCCTCTTCCAGTCGGACTTCCGGGCCGGGACTATTCGGTGTCGGTTCGCCGTCCGTCAAATCGACAATACCAACCCGATAACCCTGCTGAGCTAAGCGGGCCAACGTGCCGCCGCAGCCGATCTCGACATCGTCAGGATGGGCGCCGACGGCGATGATGTCGACGGGATCAGGAAGTGGCTCGCTCATGGATCGTTGTTTTCTGCGATCTGACAAACTGGGATTTCTGGCCGTTGTGAATCTTTGCCAAGTGTCGGAAACCGCGGGGAGCTACGGCGGTGATTCGATTATGAGTTTTCCAAGGCGTAGGACTGTTCGACGGTCTGTTCGGTGGTGAACGCTTCCTCGGCAGATTGCAGAGGAATGACTTGGCGGACGAGTTTCGCCAGCCGGTGCGGATGTGTCAAATGTGGGAAGTGGCCCGTTGCGTCCATCTCGTGAACATCGCAGTGGGGAAGCCCCTCGGCCAGTGGTTTCTGGTACCGCTGCAGGGTTGCCCCGTCACCTTCTGTCGTCAGCAGTACGGTTCGTGGCGTGACCAGCGCGAGTTTCTCGCGGAGATCGAAACTGGCGTGCGTTTGGACACGGCGGGCGATCAACGAGGTTGGTGTGGCCGTCAACTTCATTTCAAGAAAGCCCCACCGCGTTGCATCAAAGGGAGGAAACCAGCGGGCATGGTTCCACCGAAACACCGCCGCAGCGCCCGGCCAGCAGCCGATGGGCCGGGTGAACCATCTCCCCATCGCAATCGCCATTCGCTCGCCGATGGACAACTCCAGGTGAGCCGACGCCGCGTGCAGAATCATGCGACCGATCCGCTCGGGGGTGTCGTGCGCAGCCTGCAAGGCGACTGCTGCTCCCAGCGAACTACCGTAGATGTGGATGCGCTCATCGTCGTGTTGGTCGGCTACGTCGCGCAAGGCCTGCGACAGGTCGGCGACGCTCAACCGGCGGGACGCTGACAGGTCCGCCAGGCTGGGATAATCCACCATCACGCAGCGGTATTCGTCCTGCAGCAGCCAAGCCAACAGACTCATGAGTTCAGAGTCGGCCATCGCTCCGCCGAGCAGATACAACGGCATGCCTGTTCCCAATGTTCTGCCCGAGAGCGGAATTCGGCCGTCTGTTTGCCATGACGTGGACTGCTTGCGAACGTTCGTCACGACTTCCTGCCAGGCCAGAGGTGTTGGGCAGGGGCTGCCGGCCCCGTCAACGTGATCCTCGGCTGGCGGCGGGGCAGACTGCGGGCTGGATGGGTGAGTTGCCCGTGCGATCGCAGCGGATTCTTCGGCAGAGCAACTCGCATGCGGAGATTCAGATGATGCGTTCGTCACGAGGGAATCCATCAAGAACATCAGCAGGGTAACGATTCCGGGGAAGTGCAGTCGGCGAACAATCCAGTTTGGCGGAATTGCGAACAGCCCATTCCCCGCGGAGCTTTGCCAGCGGATGAAAAGCCGCCTAAATCATCGTAGCCCAACGCCGTACCAACGGAAACCCCACGGATGACTTTCCCCTGGGACCATCGGGCCAAGTGGCGTCATTCCGCGAGGCCACCATAGACGCAGAATCGGCGAAATCGATCGTTCTCTGCTGCTGAGAGGAAACGGTATGGTCGGAACTTGCTTTGGGGCAACTCGCCAGAATTTCCAAGAATCTGCGTGCAGAGTCCAATTTTGCTGGACGTGGAAGCTAGGCTTCCTGAACCGCCATAGACTGCCGTGGGCCGAGCGGCCGTCGCTGATGGTCTTGTCGCAAGTGCTGTCAAATTAAGGGAAGAATGCCGATGTCCCAGCCCAAGCAAGCCACCGGTACCGGGGAAAAACGGTCGCAGTCACTGGTCAATTCGCGACTACAGGGACGAATCCTCGTCCGGGTGGCGGTCCTCTGGTCGGCCTACCACGTCTTGTTGTGGAGCGGTGCCTTCGCCTGCCGGTACTGGGAGGTTCGGATACAGCAGGGCGATGCGGGGCTGGGCGGTACCTTCTTCGAGGTATCGAGACAAATAGCGGCGGACCTGTTTCCGCTCATCCTCGTCTCGCTCGCGGTGCTGCCGATTCTCTGTTACGAAGTCATTCAGACGACCCACCGCATCGCGGGGCCGCTGGTCCGATTGGATCGTGGGCTCCGACATCTGAAAGAGGGGCGTCGCGTCGAGCCCATTCGGATTCGCCGAGCCGACCTGGTTCATTGCACGATTGACGCGTTTAATGACTACGTGGTGATGCTGAACAATGCAGCCCCGGATGCGATTCCGGCTGAAAGTGATCTGGAAGGCGCGCCGGAGGATATTGGCGATCGGCTTCTGGCCGAAGTGGTCGCCCTGCACGCTGATTGCCGCGAGTCCGTCCGGTCGGTCGAGACGGGGAACGACGAGATCGACACGATCAGTTTGCCGGCTGATCGGCGAGCGTGATTTCGCTGTCGAACTTGAGGATGGTGTCGTAGCTGCTGGCCGAATCCTCGCAGTGGCGAAGTGTCTCCAGGAAGTCGGGGTTCTGTACCAGTCTTCCCAGGCGGGCCAGTGTTCGCAAATGTGTCCGTGCGTCCCGGCAGGCCACCAGAAAAAAGATGTCTGTCAGCGAGCCGTTGGGGGATCCAAAGGGAATCCCCGACAGAACCCGCCCGTAGGCCATCACCGAATCTCCCAAGGATTCGGGAACAGGATTTCGAGGGTGCGGAATCGCCACCCCATTTTCGAATCCGGTCGAGAGGACATCTTCTCGCTCGCGGATTGCCGACAGAAGCACTGCCGGCTCCCAGACGTGCCACGTCCGACCGGCGACTTCGACCAGGCTTTCCAGAACGGACCGCTTGGTGCGTGCTTCGAGGGGAACCTGGACCATTTCCTTCTTCAGCAGTCGGGCGATCGGTGACCCGTCCGTCGATGTCTCACCCTGATAATTTGATTCGAGATTGGCGAGCTCGCGGTCGGTGTACTCGCGCATTTCCTGTTCGAGCCATTGGGTGATCTCGGTTGCGTGAAAGACCCAATCGTCACCGACCTTGCGACCGGGAATCCGACCGCGGTTGGCCAATTTTTCAATCTCGCGCCGATCGCGGCCGAGTTGTTTCGCTAATTCGTCGAGGGTAAATCGCTCGTGCGACATCATTGCGATCCAACAGGCGGGCTCGACTTGATTGAGAGCTCGCCCCCTGAGGCGGAGAAAACGCGATCGGACCGAATCGGTGCAGTCTTTCTGCAGTGGTCGTATCGCACGTCCGCCCGCGAGGGGACAACGTCTGCAATTCACAAGCCGAGGTAACGTGGCGAACTAATCAGGCAACCGGTGAGCGAACAAACGGTCCACCGATCGAGACGATACGCCTCAGTCCGGGGCAGGGGGAGCTCGAACTCCCAACGGAGGAGTGTCATTCTATCACGAGACAGGCCGTCTCGCGATAGTCAAACCGCTTCTAGAACCAGTTTCAAAACCGGTTGGTGGCGAGTCTTCGGCCAGCATTCACAGG
>CALJUK010000182.1 GCA_937975745.1 uncultured Planctomycetaceae bacterium
AGGCCTCGGCGTCGGTGCTATTAGGCCGCGAATACGTGTGCAAGGAAGCGATCCCCGTTTCGTCGAGCGACTCCAGCAGAGGAATCGTCGCCAGGATCGGGCAGCCAACACCCTCTTGCAGGTCGTCTGGTGACCGGAAGCGGTCATCCAGCGTATCCAGGATGTAGATCATGATCAGCCCGAGGACGAATCCGCCGGCAAGACTGAATAATCCGACTTTCGCTCGCTTGGGCGAAACCGGTTCGCGAACCACCAGCGGGTCGGCCACAATCGCTGTTTTCAGACTGTTCTCTTTTCCCAGATCCAGGTTCTTGATTCGTTCGAGCAGCATGTCATAGAACGCTCGCAACCGTTTGAGATCCAGTTGGTGCAGTTCGATCCGGGCCACATGGCTGTTCAACTGCAGTGCCGTCTGCCGCTCGATCTCGAACTCCTCGCGAAGGCTGGCTTCGTGTGCTTCCGCCTTGCGGACAGTCTGTCGGGCGACTTCCAACAGCATGGGGGCCAATTCGCGCGTTTGCAGTTCACGCATTTCCTGGACGATCATTGCCTGGCGATTGTACAGCCACTGCTCGGCAACCTGGATCCGGCGGGCCAATTCCTGGACAACGGGATGGGCATCCCCGTAGACCGAAAGTTTGTTCGAAAGATCAGCCTTGTCGTCGAGCAATTGCTCCTGGATTCTGCCGACGGCATAGTCTTGCCCATTCCGCCGGCCCAGCATTTCGCGAGCGACCGGTTCCATAATTGTCATGGCAAATTGCTGGAGGTCTTCCCCCTTGCGGATCGCTTCCTGGACGGAGATGTAATTGGCCCGTGCTTCCAGCGTTTCTTGTTGTGCGGCGACGAGTGCATTGTTGAGCTGAACGACTCGATCGACGACGACATTGACGGACTGATCGCCACTGCTGAGGATCGCACTGTCGTTCTGTAAATTGAGCAGTTCCTGCTCTTTCACAAGGATCTGATCTTCCAGGTTGAGTTTCTCGTCGCTGAGCAGCGAAAGCAGTTCCTGGGAACTGGTCCGATGCGTCCGGTCCATAAACTTCAGATAGGCCGTCATGATGGTATTCACCGTTGCGGCGGCCGTTTCGGGATCGCTGGACTGGTAGGAAATGTCGATCAGGTTGGTTCCGCGCGGGGAAGTGGCCTTGAGTCTTTTGCGCAACTCTTTGTGCCAGTCTTCTTCCGGCGTATCTTGCAGATCGGTTCGTTGCTCGGGCGTCAGAATGGCCGCTGCCGACTTAAGGACCACATCACTGCTGATCAGACTGATGTAGGTCGGCATGTTGTTCTGCAGGGACCAAGACGACTGCGATGCGGTATCGAGCGATTCTCCCTGTGTTTGCAGTACGAGCAATTGAGCAACCGACTCGTACACCCTGGGAGCAGTCGTGTAATAGCAGGTCCCGATGATGCCGCAGAGAGTCATGGTGGCGACCATAACCCGCTTCCGCTGCTGGACGATCCGCGCAAAACGGAGCAGTTCGGTCACGATACTTCCATGCGGGACCGAAGCTCGCTGCAGGTCGTCGTCTATTTCATGCGACATCGCTCAGAAGCCTTGCATCGAGCCCCACTTCGGGGCCCACTCGCCATCGTTGTTCGCGTCAGGAGAGAATCAGTTAACGAGTACTGGTAACCTTGCTGTTGATTGAACTCGTTTAGAAGAGAGTGCCCATAGAAGCCCCGACGGCAAAGCGAATCAGTTTGACTGTCTCCAGCAGGACGGTTGACGGTGTTTGTTCGACGCTGACAACGTCACCCGGCGCCAGTTTCAGATTGGCTTTGCCATCTTGCTTGGCCTCACGCAGACTCACCTGAATCACTTCCGGTTGCGGCATCCCGTCCAGTTTTCTCAGAACAAAGACCTTATCCGCGACACCGTTGTTGACCCCGGAGGCTAATGCGACCGCATCCAGTACGCGAACATCCTCTCCGAACGGGAAATCGTAGCGTCCCGGCTTGCGTACCAGGCCGATGACGTGCAACGGTTTGGGATCTCGCCGTTCGACCGTGATGACAGAACCATCTTCCACCGGAATGCCACCCGGCGTATTTTGAACCGCAGAGATCAAATTGACTTTGACCGTATTCGGTTGGCTCGCCTGGCGGACCGCAAGTCCGGCCGGCGTGACGGTATCCGCCTGACTGCCGTCCGCAATCGGTGGCAGTCGGCCCCCCTTCGCGGTAGGCGAGTGTTTGATCTCGACGTTGACACCGGCGTCTTTGGCGAGGCCTCCCGCAGCCACAATCGCAGCCAACAGGTCGCTCGACCCACGGGGAACTTCGACAATGCCCGGATTTTCGACAGCACCGATGACGGTAATCCGATTTGTCCGCTGTTGCTTCATCGTGACGGTAACGAACGGTGTCCGATAGAGTCCGCGGTCGATACTGGCATTCATGATGACCGCCTCGGCCCCCTCGAAATCCAAACCCGACAGTTGCAGACTACCGAGATAGGGAAGCGTGGCGATGCCATTCTCGTTCACACGGACCGGACGAGTCACGACATCCTGCTGAGAGAGACCCGCAGAGATGGTCACTTCCAGGACGTCTCCCGCGTCGATCAGGTCGCTCTTGGACGTTGGGACAGCCAACTTGGACAAGTCGATGGTCTTGGGGTTCTCCAAGTGCGGTGCAATCAGCCGGGGAGGCAGATCAGTCGCATAATAGCGATTGGTGGCGCAGCCGGACATCGCCACCGACAGCCCAACCAGCAACCAGCACGCAGCCGGCAAATGCCACTGCATGGCCGTCTCTGGGCTGAGATCGGACTTCATCGATTGCATCCTTTCCCCTCGATGGCAGACCACCCGATTCGGTCGAGCTTTTCAATTGAGATTTACGAGAGTTCGTTTCGGCGAGCACACAGTGTCCACTCGACGCGATCCCTCGGGCCTGCACGCCGTCCTGGCGTTATTCGATTCGTCCGTTCCCGTTCAACCTTGAGGAGCCGTTGTGATTCTCTGAGTCTGATACCTGGCAAAACCGTCGCGGGAATCAAAGCGATTCAAGCGAGACTCCGCTGCTTTCCCTAGTGTTGTGTCAAACCTTAAGATTCGGGTCGAGAAACGAGAATGGAGCGGCCAACGAGCCGCGGGCCAAGCGATTGAACCCGAAGTTTAAGGCCTGACAAGGCACTAGTATGGAATAGGCGGAGGAGACTATGAGATTCTTTACCGACGGGTCAAGGTCAGTTCTCCCCGTGCGGAATACACAAAACCGAAGGCTGAAACGGAGTTGCCGCGACCCAGGTCAGCCCGATTCAAGCCGCCCGGCGAGTATTTGCAGCCGGTTCCAAATGCGGCATGGGAATTGTTTGTTCTTCGACCGGCAATGGGATTGTCTGGCGTTCGTCGACTTGGACAATTCCTTCCTGCCGGAGGACCTTCACAGCGGTCAGGCACATGATTTTTAAATCGAGCAGAAATGATCGATTTTCGGCGTACCAGGCGTCCAGTTGGGCCTTTGGACGGTCTTCCAAATCATCACGGCCGTTGATCTGCGCCCAGCCGGTCAATCCAACCGGAACACGATGGGCACCAAACTGAGTCCTCAGCTCGAGCAATTCCGTCTGGTTGAACAGGACTGGCCGCGGTCCCACCCAACTCATGTCGCCGACCAGAATGCTCCATAACTGGGGGAGTTCATCCAGACTGGTCTTGCGCAGCACACGTCCCACCGGCGTAATCCAACGCCTGGAATCGGTCAGCAGATGCGTCGGTAATTCCGGTGTTCCGATCCTCATCGTCCTGAACTTCGGCATGCTGAAGATGCGATTGTTCTGCCCAACCCGATCGGACCAGTAGAGGGCCGGTCCTGGGGACGTCAACTTCACAAGCAGAGCGATGGCTAGCATCAAGGGCGCAGTAGCGATAATCAGACACGTTGCGACGACTACGTCAAATGCGCGTTTCATCTTCAACTGACTCCCGACTCTTGGGGCTGAACAAATTCGGGTTGCCTACAGTCCAGAAAGGACCCTCGTGGGCTGTTGAGACTCTCTCAATGCATGGTCGGCCATTTCGCAGGAACTACGCCGCTCGACGTCCTTCGGCTGCTGGGTATTGTGCGGCCTGTGGGCCAACTTCGACCGAAATCGCCCCCTGCAAATGATGTAGTCCGGAATAGACTTCCAATGTTTGTTGGGCAACCTGTTCCGCGGTGAACTCTCGAACAACAATCGCTCGACCAGCCTGCCCCATCCGCTCCCGAAGCGGTTGATCCTGCAGTAATTTCGAAAACGCCTCGGTCAATGAGGCCACGTCGTCCGGAGGAACCAGCAAGCCATTGAGGTTGTCACGACAGATTTCTCGGCAACCACGCACATCGCTGGCAACCACGGGGCAACCGCATGCCGCTGCTTCGAGAAGAACACGTGGCAACCCCTCCCCATGCAAGGCCGGCAGGCAGACGATGTCTGCACCAGCCAGAACCTTGGGCATGTCGGACCGATGCCCCCACCATTCGACGGCCCCTTCGTCCACCCACTCTTGCATCTGTTTCGGCGGCACGTGGTCGGGATTCCTGGGGTCCAGCCTGCCAACAATAATAAAGCGGGCATTCAGGCCCTGCGATTTCAGGGCTCGCGCCGCGGCGACGGATTGCGCCATACCTTGTGACCACAACAGACGAGTCG
>CALJUK010000183.1 GCA_937975745.1 uncultured Planctomycetaceae bacterium
ACGGTTGATCGAAGCAAACACCGTGCCATCTGTGGGTTTGGCCGTTGGCTCGACCAAAACCGCGTGCCAGCATACCGGAATGAAATCGCTCTCGCCAGAGTGCCGAACAGATGTCGCCGCGTTGGTCCGCATCCAGCAAGGCCGACATCGGCAAGAAAAAGAGCCCGCCGTTCTGAAATGAACGACGGGCTCTTCTGGAAGGCTGTTCGAAAACGTCTGTGTGCTTCGTCTTAGTCCTGTGAATGCTGGCCGAAGACTCGCCACCACCCAACTGGCTCTCGTGGGAAGTGTTCGAAAGTGTTTCTCAGGGATCAGTACTCAGCGACCACGTTGCCATCTGCTCGGTTTGCCAGGTTAATCGCAGTAGCCGCGTGATTGACGTTCTCGCTGATGAAACGGACTGCCCCATCACCGAGCAGAAACTGGGCTCCCCCTTCATGGGAACTGCTGTAGGCATCTCCGTTGTAGCCAGTTCCGTTGATCCGATGTTCGGTCGTATCGTTCAACAGATTAAGGTAGACATATTCGGCGTAGCCCCAGCCGACATCGGTTCGCTGGCCAATCCAGATGGTTCCCTTCTGGCCCCCTTCCGTTGTCCGTTCTCCCAGCAGAATCGTGTTGCTGGTGCCGTCGGTAATATCTCGGATTCGCGTGCTGCTGTTGATGTAGAAGACTCCCTTGCAGCTTGCGCTGGTGGTCGGCCGAATTCCCGACGCCTGGGTCGTCCCGCCGGCGCAGCCGCCGTAGTTCGACTTGCCCCAGCCCCCCATGTCAGTGTTGACCAGGCCCATGGGATCCGACGGGCAGGCGAACGCCGACAAGGGTGTCTGGCCGAGCGTGGAGACAGTCGAACTGCTGTACCACGCTGCGCCAAACGACGCTGAGAAGACCGTGCTTCCAATACTGTTATACAGATTCGCCTGATCCATGTACGGCAGGATGAAGCAGGACCAGCCGATGAGATTGACTGGCGAATTCGCATCCCGAAACTGTGTGCTCCCATCACTCAAGCGAACTCCGATTTCTCCCGGCGGAAAAACCTTGTGCACATCATGGTAATTGTGAAGCGCCAGACCCAGCTGTTTCAGATTGTTCTGGCATTGAGAACGGCGGGCCGCCTCACGGGCCTGCTGAACAGCCGGCAGAAGCAACGCGATCAGGATCGCGATGATCGCGATCACCACGAGTAGCTCGATCAGCGTGAATCCATGTCGTCCTTGTAACCGTTTCATGAATGACATCTCTTTCTAAGTTGCCCCGAAGTGCCGGGTTGGCAAAAAAACAGCTGGCTGCCGACAGTCGAGAACACGCAGGAGAGATGCCGCACAATTTGCGGCATCTTGCCAGCCGTTGACCGCCTGCAGGAAACGAGCGGAATAGTTTTTGATGTTATACGCACCATGGATACGCGGTCAAATGCTCCCGAAACACGGCTCGTCGAAGGAAATGGTCCGACAGGCTGGGACGTTCAGTCGCGTATTCGTTGTCGCCTCGTTTAGTTCTCGAGAGACGCGACAATTATTGCTTCAGTTCTATTGAAAGATCGTTCGCTCCCGGGCTGATCGTCACCTTGACTGGCGAAAGTGACGGACTGCGCACTCTTTGTGGAATCTCGGTTCCGGCTTCCTTCCCCGGTTCACCAAAGGGGTTCGCAGCGACGGTGTACTCTCCCGATTCGATCTCACCGGCGATTTCGAACGTGCCGTCCGATTGAATCAGTCCACTGCCGCCACCAAGGTCGGGCGAGACGAAATTGATCTCACCCCCGGAAACCGGCTTGCCTTCCAGTGTGACCACACCCTTGACGTTGGCCAGTGGGGCGGGCTGCCGTTCTTCGATTTTCGGCTCGCAACCAGCAAGTGTGATCGTCCACAGAATCGCTGATAGGCCAAGAAGACGTTGCCAGGCCGAAACTCCGGTTGGAATCCGCCTGTGTTGACCATTCATGTGGGTGAAATCTCCGTTATGAGAAGGAATTCCGCGGAGAGAATCCGCCGAGCAGTTAGATCGTTCAGAAGGATGTCCAGTCGCGTGCGACGCTCTCGGTGGGGAAGCGCGAGAAGTCCACTCTCGCTGTGCATGTATGCAGTGGGCGTTGCACGCCGACGAGCGAAGAACCCAGAGACGACTCAGAATTCTCCGATCGTGAGCCCGTCGTTTCGAGCCGCCAATCGCTGCATCGTACTCATGCTGGACCCGCTGTTGTTCGTCCCGTCAATGTTTTCATTCACGAAGCGGACGGCACCGTCGCCCATCAGGAAGTGGACTCCTCCCTCATGATAGCTGCCGGGACAGCGTCCGACAGATCCGTTGATCGCGCCGTAAGTGGCTCGCAAGGAGACGAGTGTCCGGTGGTATTGATCACTGTTGGTCAGATCCTGACCGCAGGAGGCGTCATTCGCGGGGGCGTTCGTTCCGGCCCAGACGGAGGCGAAGCGGCTACCACCGTTGTCACGCTCGGTCACGACGACAGTGTTGCTCGTGCCGTCGGTCATGTCGCGAATCTTGACGCTGCTGTTGCGGAACATTGTTCCATTGGCGGTGGCGGGATTCGTGTAGCAGTCGTAGGCATTCGTTCCGGAAACAGCGACGTAGTTGGACAACGCCAGATAGTAGCCACTGGTTCCCGAATTCTGAATGTTGACTTCAGTATTCCGATCGGGAGTGGGCCACGGGTTGGAGGGGCAAATAAAGGCAGGCACCACCGTCTGGCAGTTCGCCAGAACGGTTGCATTGGATAAGTCCATTAGACCGTTAGGTGCCAGTTTGTTGTATAAGTTGGCCTGATCAATCATCGGGAGGATCATCGTTCCCCAGGCCCAGCCGTGCGCAGTGTAAAAACCCGCCGGAAAGCATTTGTGCGTGTCGTGGTAATTGTGGAGAGCCAGGCCAATCTGCTTGAGATTATTGGTACATTGGCTGCGGCGGGCCGCTTCACGAGCCTGTTGAACGGCTGGCAGGAGCAACGCGATCAGGATCGCGACGATCGCGATCACGACCAGTAACTCGATCAGTGTGAAGCCACGACGGTGGCGCACCATGAATAACTCCCTCCAAGTGAGGCGGAACGAAACGCGGCCACGCGACGAGAACGAGCGCTGCTTCCTGCCCAGGCTGGGACATTCCGGTGGCCGACAAGATGTTGGAATGCGAGTGGTGTTAGTTTATAGGGAGGCGCACAGCACAGTCAACAACTTATCCATCTGTTTGGGAGAGTGTGCACGCATGCAGTTGATGGGAGACGCAACGCGGAGTTGACGAAACGGTCCTGTTCTCTTGTGTGCGGTCAGTTCTGTTCTGCGCAACGGTGTCGTGGCCAAGGACGCTGTTTAAGTCACTACTTCGCTGGTGTTGCGGGCTCTCCCGTTTCGGCTGGGCCTTCAACGGCTGGGGGTTTGGCAGCGGGTGGTGCGAATTTCCCATAGAGGTCCGTGGCCGTTTTGCCTCGCTGAACGAGTGTCACAACCATCCCCAGACAGGCCAGGAACTTGATCCAGCCCGGGACGGCGCGTTCCCCCTTCAATTCGGGACCAAATCCCAGAAAGACGAGCGCAAAGGCCAGTAATGGGCCGCCGATGACTGTCAGCGCCTGTGCGAAGACAATCAAACCGACCCGACTGACATCATAAGCTGTGGCAGCGATGGCAACGCCCATGCCGATCAAGAGAGCCACCACGGTGAAGGCTTTGGGCCACTTTTGATTCATGGACCAGCCGAGACCGAGACCGTCGGACAGAATGGCTCCACCGATCATCGCATTGACCATGAAGGAACTGATCGCCCCGGCCAGCAGTCCCATGCTGAAGAGGTACATTGCTGCCGGACCGAAAAGGGGTTTCAACTGCACAGCCACGTCGGCGGCGGATTCCAACTTCACATCCCGGCCGTGCAGCACGGCCGCTG
>CALJUK010000184.1 GCA_937975745.1 uncultured Planctomycetaceae bacterium
TGGAAACGACGCCGCCACCACGGCGATGGACCACCTGCGGAAGCATCTCACGGGAGATGCTGGACTGAAGCTGGACGAGACCCCCTGGCGGGTTGGCCCCCGGATGGAGATTGATTTGGCGCAGGAACGCTTCGCCAAGTCGGAACATTCGGACAAAGCCAACGCCTTGTTAACGCGCCGGTACAGGGCGCCATTTGTCGTTCCCGATCGCGTTGCCTGATCGAATCGTTGATGCGTTTCAGTCCGCCTGGGTTCGACGGAAGAAACCAGGGCGGGACAAGGCCTGGCTGTGAAGTGTTTTCCGTTGGAAAATGGAGTTTCCCTGTCATGCGGACAACCTACCGTTTGACTGCAGTCGATCGGCCGCCGGGCTGGCGATCGGCGATGACCTTAGCCGTTTTGTGGATCATGGCCGGTGGTCTCGGATGCGGTCCGCGAATCGTCGACACCGGCCCTGCCGCGCGAATGAAGACTCCACCGGCCTCGAATGGCCCGGCATTGGTACCGCCTCGAACAGGGGAAGCGGGTTCGCCGCACCCGGACCTGCCGAGAGTCTCAGCCGGTCAGGTCATTCCGCTTCCCCGGTCGGATCGGCCCGCGACGTACCATTCGGTTGTGGCGGGGGAAACACTGTCGGCCATTGCCGGAAAATACGCGCGGTCGGTCGACCAACTTCGAGAGGCAAACGGTTTGGAGCGGGACGCGACGTTACAGCCCGACCAGCTCATCTATATTCCCGATTAGAGTGCGCTGTGCCTACAAATAGCGGCTTCTGGCGGCGTCATCTGTCGGATTTGCAGATCATTCGGCGTTCAAACGCCGCCACAATTGTCCGCAATGCGGACGAGTGCCTTGTCAGGCCTTAAACTTCGGGTTCAATTGCTTGGCCCGCGGCTCGTTGGCCGCTCCATTCTCGTTTCTCGACCCGAACCTTAAGATTTGACACAACCTGGTACTCGACGGACGAACTCACGCGCGGGCCTAATGTGCCGGCCCTGCGATGGGCGTCATCGCCCGACCGAAGACGACCGTTACAATACGACACTTTGATGAAGGATGCAGCGTGACGGATCAGCTCTGGGCTCCCTGGCGATTGGCTTACATCAAGGGTGACGAACAGGCCGCCCTGCAACCCGATGAGAAGCCAGCGTCGCCGGCGGACGAATGCTTCCTCTGTCGATACAGAGATCAGTCACAGGATCGACAGAACCTGGTCGTCAAGCGGACCAATCGGACACTCGTGGTCTTGAACCGTTACCCATATAACAACGGCCACTTGCTGATTGCTCCGCTGGAGCACTCCGGCGAGTTGACTCAGTTGTCGGACGAGCAATTACTGGCATGCATGCAGGACGTTCGTCAGATGACCGCCCTACTGCAGAAAAAGCTTCAGCCGGATGGTTTCAATATCGGGCTCAACCTGGGGAAGATTGCCGGGGCCGGACTCCCGGGGCATTTGCATTGGCACATCGTCCCGCGGTGGGACGGCGACGTGAACTTCATGCCGGTGCTGGCAAACGTGAAAGTCATCCCCCAGTCACTGGAAGCTCTCTACGATCTGCTGGACCGAGAACTGTCGTTCGAGTAGAACGTATCTCTGGATCGGGGTTCCCGGGTCGCTGGTTCGCCAAGGTTGGCGTCCGTCCACCTGGGTGATATCATTACGGACTCCAACGACCTCAGGGAGTTCGGTCGGGGAATCCCGGTCGGTCCCAAACCTCGCCGACCGTTTGTCGGCCCGAGTCTTCTGCGGCTGTTCCGCTGGCAAGCCACCGCCTGGTCCGTTTTCGGACGACCAGAGAGTCGCATTGGCAGCTCGGCGGCCCTAAGATTGGTCAAACCCACCCTGCGTTGATTCCACAGTGACAACGCGTTCACAGGAAAGAGCCGACTTCCCATGGGGAATATGCTGCTGCTCATTGTCCGGGTCGTGTACCTGCTGGTTTGCTCTGGCGCCATTGCGACGTTCGTCAGCCCCGGAACACCGCATCCGGAGATTATCGATCGGAACCCTCTGATTGCGTTCGTCGTGTTGCTCGGTCTTTCGCAACTGGTTGTTGTGGTCGACTGGTTGTTCCGCAGGAAGCGGGTCGGCGTCATCTCGGCCATTTACTTCGGACTGCTGGTCGGTGTGCTGTTGAGCTACCTGCTGATTCTGGCCTTGCAACCGGTCATCACCGATTCGCCACTTCGGAATGGCATCGCGATGCTGGTAACGCTGATGCTGCCGTACTTGTGTACGTCGCTGTTACTGCAGACCAAAGACGACTTCCGATTTATTATTCCCTACGTCGAGTTCGCCCGCGAATTACGCGGCGGACGTCCGCTGATCCTCGATTCGTCGGCCTTGATTGACGGGCGAATCGCCGACGTTGTAGAAACGAAGATTCCCGACTCGGAACTGGTCGTGCCGGACTTCGTCCTGAGAGAGGTTCAAGAGATTGCCGATAGCCACGATAAGGTTCGCCGCGGACGTGGTCGCCGAGGTTTGGACGTCCTCAGTAAGCTGCAAAACTCGGCCAATGCCGAAGTGCGGATCCACGACGCCGACGAGAGTGACGGCCGGATGACGATTGACCAGAGGATTGTCCAGGTGGCCAAGCAGGTCAGCGGGCGAGTGCTCACCAATGACTTCAGCCTCAACAAGGTCGCCAATCTGCAGGGTGTGGATGTCATCAATCTGAACGACGTGGCCAACTCTCTCAAGCCACGGTATCTTCCCGGCGAACGACTCCGGATCCGCGTCATCAAAGAAGGGGAATCGCACGGCCAAGGTGTCGGTTATCTCGACGATGGAACAATGGTTGTGTGCGAAGCGGCTGCTCCGATGATCGGTCGTGATATCGAATGCCTCGTCACGAGCGTTCTGCAGAGCAGTGCTGGGCGAATGATCTTCGCCAAACCGGTCGAACCCGAACAACGCCGCGAGTAACGGGAGTCCTGTTCCAACACAGCAGGCTGGAGAAAGCTTGACGGTCGATTCGTCCGAACGGCCCTGCGACTCGGTAGAATTGTTACGCCTTCTCCAGTGTTCCTAAAGTGTTTTCTGCAAAGTTGTTCCGTCGCGGCTGCGATTTGTGTGGTAGAGTTGGGAAAGCGTACTTTTGTGCTTTCCGTCAACGACTCCAGTGACTACGGCAGGGATCGGGCGAAGTTCCGAACCGGCCGTCCGACGCCCCATGCAGAACGCATCCCGAACTCCTGGACGGACTCTCCTGGTTCTCGCCGCAGTCTGCCTGCTTGGACCGCAGGCCGGTTGCGTCTTGACGCCGTCGGAACCCTCCGCCTGGAACAGCGACCGACTTCCTCCGGTGAGTGAGCGGCCGATCACGCCACCGGAACTGGGGAATCCCGCGCCGTTGCCCCAGACGGCCGCAAAGCCGGCTGTGCCCGAAGGCTACCGGGCCGAGGAAATTCCCGCTCCGGCAACGACACCAAGAATCCCCGCTCCAATCGAGTTTCCGCGAACGGACAAACGGCAAGGCCTCGAACGGTTGCCGCAGCCCGACGCCGCTCGGAC
>CALJUK010000185.1 GCA_937975745.1 uncultured Planctomycetaceae bacterium
CTCGACGAAATCCGAGATCTGGCCGGCGAGTCACTCGATCAACTCCGAGGCGAGCTGTCTCCCCGCCTGTCTGGACTCGGCCGAGCCCTGTTCAATACCGCGGACGAGCTGACAGCCGATATCGAGGGCCCCCACTCCCGGTATCGGTCGGCTGTCGAGAACTGCACACTGATGCGGTCCAATCTGAAGCGGAAGCTGCTGGAGTTACGAGCCCACGAAGAGTTGATGAACACGCCGGACTTCAATCCCGAATAGCTTGTGGTGTTCGCTTCCAGACGTCACCGGACTGGCAAAAAAGTCTCGATGCTGCGCTGTCCGTCGGGCGCGATCCGCACGGTGATCGCACCGTCCTGGTATGTCGAGAGAATACGTGTTTGGGGAGAGAATTGTCCTTGGAGTGTCTCGCGCGTGACCCGCCAGCCCCCGCTCGCAATGACGACATCGGGCTGCAGTTCCCGCTGTAGTTCCGGCGGGTTGGATCTGAGGCTGCCATGATGCGGCGAAAGAAGTATGTCGACATGCCCCGGGTTGTGACTGAGCAATTCAGCCAGTCCGTCATCTTCCAGGTCTCCGCATAGCAGCAGCCGCTGACCGGAATATTCGATCAACAAGACGAGACTGCCGGCGTTGTCGCTGCTCGGTTTGAACCCCACCTCAGGCTGCAGGACAGCCAGACGGACGTCCGGGTCGAGCGACAGCCGATCTCCTGTCGACACCGCCTGAATCGAGACGTTCTGCCTGCGAGCCATCTCCCACAGGTCCTCCAGTCCGTATTGTCGTGAGGCAAGCATCTGGTGCGGCGTGACAACCGATGCGACGGGTATTGTCATTAGCAGATTCGAGACGCCGTTAAAGTGATCCATGTCGGCGTGCGAAATCACCAGTGCGTCGATTGAAGACTGTCCGACATTCCAGACAGTCGACCGCACACCGGCCGCCGCCTGTTCTCCGCCGCTCAGCGAGCCGCAATCGTAAACCGCGACGCGACCATTGGGCATCTGCAGGACGACGGCGAGTCCGTGCCCCACCGAGCAGAACGTACAAGTCAGTTCACCTGGAGGAGCCGCGATCAAGGGGGAAACCAGACCGGCAATCAACCACAGGCAGGCTGCCCCGATGCCAGCCGTCTTCCACCGAGTCCGCCAACCGACAGCTGTCAGCAGCAAGAACGCATACAGTCCGATCGTCCAAGTCGGTCCCAGCCCGGCAGTAAAGCGATGGCCCAAATCCCATTCTGACGACCAGCTCACAACGGTCAGCAGTCCTCCCAGCAACGCATCGAACAGCCAGCCCACCGGCACCGCAATTGGCAGCCATAAGAGCCCCAGCCACAACGTCAGGGCACCGGCCCATAACGTGGCCGAGACCAGCGGAATTAACAGGACATTCAGGACGAATCCGATTGGGGCCAGCAGATGGAACTGTTCCACGACCAACGGAGTGGTCACCAGCCAGACAATGGCAGAGATCCAATAGGCCTCGCCGAGCAGCCCGAGACCGGATTTCAGCCGGGCATGTTCACCGGTGTCGTCGGCGTCCCGACGCCAGTTCTTCAGAAACGCCGGCACGTTTCCAGCGCCCCAGCCGATGGCCGCCACAGCGACGAATGACAATTGCGCGCCGGTATCGAACACATCTGTCGGTCGCCACAACATCAGCCCGACCGCAGCCGCTGCAAGGGAATTGGGCAAGTTGAATGGTCGCCGCAATTCACCGGCCAGAACGACGACGGCCAGCATCGCGACGGCGCGAATCACGGGCGGCCGACCGTCCGTCAGCAGGGCGTAGCCGACGGCAAGGACCAGCACAATCAGGCCGATCGATCGCGGCGAAAACTGCAGCATCCGCAACAAGACCGCAGCCAGACCGGCCATGATGCCAACATGCAGCCCGGAGATCGCCAACACATGCATCATCCCGGTCTTCGCAAACTCTTCCCGCACCTGATCCGGGAGTGCCGCACGATCACCCAGTAGTAGCGATGCGGCTGTTGCCCGGCGGTTCTCCGCGACGGTCGCCCGCAGAATCCTTTGACATTCATACCGGCAGGAAGCCATCCACCGAGACAATTTCCAATCGTCACTCGAACGGATTCGCTGAACCGCCTCGGGGAATTTGCAATACGCAACGCAGCGCACCCCTTTGCTGCGCAGATAGTCGGGATAGTCGAACTGATCCGGGTTCCTGGGACCTGTTGGACGGGCGAGCAGACCTCGGACTTCAACGATGTCACCCAGACGGGCATGCTCCATGTGTCCCGTCACGGTTGCCAGCAATCGTCCCGAGACGGGTCGCCATTCTCCATCGTTCTGCAGCTGAAGACACTCCAGCTGACACATCGTGCGGTCGAACTCTTGCCAGCCTCCCAACGTCGCTGACGATGCCTGCATCACTTTCGGAGACTGAGTCAGCTGCGCGATCAAACGCATCGGCCGGGCCGTCTGACTGGCGTATTGGGAGATGTCATCCGGTCTGCCAAGCGACCAGCTCAGATGATGGCGGCCCGCCGCCACGAAGAAGGTGGCCAGCAGCACAGTCACCACTGCCATGTGCTTTCGGTCAAGCGCCAGCCACAGGCACGTCATCACAATGCAGAGACAGGCTGCCACCAATTCCAGTCCGAGGATGGTTCCCCGCATTTCCAGAACGGAAGGCATTTCAGTGGCAATCAGCGGTCCGCAGATTCGATCGAACAGGCAGCCCGCCGCCATCGCAACCGCAACGGCCACCGCTGGCCGCGGCACACGGAAGAAATCAGACTTGTCTGACTCGCGTGCCCGTTTCATGCGGAATCTCCGACATCGATGCCCCTGACCGCATCGCACATTCAGCAATCAACTCACCAACCTGCCGACTCACGGCAGCGTCCCAATGATAGCGGACTAACGGCCGATGCGACTGAGGTCCGGGATCATGTCGCTCCAGAATCCGAGCCACGCATTCGCCAACAGACCTTCGAGATCCTCGTTCTCCGCCAATTCGGGAGCCCCCACGCGAAATGAAAGTTTCAATGGCTGACCATTTGGCCGCAGGTCCTGCACCAGACCGTTGAGTGTCCCCAATAGAATGCGTTCTGCCGGTCGGTCTCCAACGGGTTCAATGGACGGGTCGTGGAGTGTCACATCGAAGTGCATCTCCGGCGGGCCCTGATGCTGGCAGTCCACTTCGATGGCCCCGGACGCAAGTTTCAAACCATTGGGCGAACCAAAGTACGACGTCAGGACATCGACGTCGACGTTGTCCAGATGAACCTGGCCGGGCGCGGTCGACCCCACCTTCGTTAGCTTCGTTTCGTGCCCCTCGACAGTCATCGCCGCCGACATATCTGCCCCGTCCAGCATGCGGTACAGCGTCACTGGCGAAACGTCCTGATTGGAATACTCGATGTGGTCGAACATCGCTACGAAGTCGGGGCGACCACCGCCGACTTGCGGCACCTCGCAGCACCCGCCATGAATGCGCCGGGC
>CALJUK010000186.1 GCA_937975745.1 uncultured Planctomycetaceae bacterium
CGTAACCATCTGGATCCGCGTGTGAGGCTGGTCGCGATGTCTCCCCTGCAACTTGCGGACGATCCGACTCGATGTGGAATTCTGTATCTCGCTGCACCCGATGCCGGTCTTCTCGAAGCCGCGATCGCCCAGTTGTAGCATCCGCCAGTCCATCGATGCAGAGGCCGATGGCCCACTGACTCGGCCGGACGAACCGGCCCGCGATGGCAAGATCGCGCATCAAGGAAGCCGTTCCGCCTGGCTAAAAGTGCTCCCTCGACCGTTCCAGGCATGTGTGGCTGTTCTTTTTTGCGACTTCGCAACCCGATCGTTTTTGGCCTTCCACCCGGAACTCTGTCGATGTCGAGTTCGGCTGGAAACCGGGCACGGCGGGTTGCAACAGACGTCGCGCCCTTTGCACAATACGGACGGTTCCCATCTTGCCAGTAATTCGGTCGATCAGACGACCGATTCAATGAGATCACCTTTCGACACCGGACAGCATTCTGAAATCACACAACCGATACTTGCCAAGGAGTACACCTGTGAGAAAGCTTTCGAGTTGGTTCTGCCTACTGCTTGTGATCGCGGCTCAGTTAACGGCTCTGCCGTTGTACGCCGACGAACTGGCCAAGCCATTAGCAAGAGTTGAACTGTCCGACGGCGATTCGTTCGTCTTTCTGGGTGACAGCATCACGCACCAATGCCTGTATACGCAGTATGTCGAAGACTTCCTTTACACGCGGATGCCTGCGATGCGTCTCAAGACGCACAACTCGGGTGTCGGTGGGGCCAAGGCGTGGGACGCCCTGGAACGCTTCGACGCGGACGTCGCCGCCTACAAGCCCAAGTATGTCTCCGTGCTGCTCGGAATGAATGACGGCCGCTACCAGCCCTACGATGAAGAAACGTTCCGCACGTACCACCAGGACATGCTGAAAGTGGTCCAGCAGATTCAGGAGATCGGTGCGGTGCCGATCTTGATGACACCCACAATGTTTGACTCGCGCGCGGCACGGATTCGGATGAATCCCAATCGGCCCCATCCGCCCGAACGGCTGGAGTTGTACAACTCGGTCATGTCGTACTACGGCGCCTGGCTGCGGGAAGTGGCCGTCGAATCGGGCCACGGCTTCGTCGACATGTTTAGTCCGCTCAACAATATCACGCTGCAAGAGCGAAAGACGGATGCCAACTTCACGGTCATCGCCGACGCGGTTCACCCCGATGCACCGGGCCAGGTCATCATGGCTGTGGCAATGATCGAAGGAATGGGACTACAGGGACCGCTTTCCAGTATTCGCATCACTCTGCCGACCAAAGGGGAACCAAAGGGGGCAGCAACCGGCGGAAAGTTGACAGAACTGACATGGGAGGATGAGAAGCTCTTCTTCACCTGGACCGCCGACGGCCTTCCCTGGGTTCTGCCGCAAGAAGCCCAACTGGGTGCCAAGCTGACCAAGCTGGGACACCGATTCAGCCGCGAGGCATTGGAGATCCACGGACTGCCGGCAGGCAAATACAAGCTGGTCATCGACGGCGTGGAGGCCGGGACCTATCCGGCTGCGGCATTCGAGCGGCATATTGAGCTGCAAGAGAATGCGAAGACGCCGCAATATCAACAGGCGCTCACAGTCGCGAACCTCAACAAGGAACGGAACGACGGGCCGGTCAAGTCGATGCGGAACGAGTGGCGTGTCTTCCAGGGGTATGCCCGGACCAAGGCCGAGCTCGCCGCCAGCCCGGACAATCAAGGCCTGCAGAACCGCGTAGCCGAACTGGCGTCGCAGGTCGAAGGATTGGGTGCTCGAGTGAAGGAGCACGAAGCGGCCGCCAAGGTAATCGAAGACAAAATCTTCGAGATGAACCAGCCCCAGCCGCGACGCTTCGAACTCATCCCGGTCAAGGACTGAGTCGGCAGGTGTTGGGTGTCGCCCCACGTCTTTGTGCGGGCGGGCGATGCCCTGACATCGGGGTCCTGACATCGGGGTAGGCTCGCGCCGCCCCCCGTGCGAGCCTGCCCCGTTGAATTGACAGTACCACCGGCACAGTTTTTTGTGCCGCAACGAGTCCGCAAGGAAGAGTTCGCGCGGGGAAACGTCCTCCATTCGTTCACGTTCACTGCACTCCCTGCCAATGTTCGTCAGTCTCACCCCGTCTTGGAAAAAACTGATCAAACGCACCGATAATCACTGTACTCTTTTGCACAACGACACCACTACCAGCTGCATATCCTGTCACAAAACTGTGGAACTCTTCAGTTCGAGGAGAATCTGTTTGCAATCGGGCCGGTGGAAACGCCAGACTTCTTGTTGGTTGACTTGTGCATGGCACATTGTCCTGTACGGACTGAACCCAGGAGCCTACAACCGCCAGCTTGTCGTGCAGTCTGTGTTACTCCGGTGCACGACACTTAGCTTCGGACAGAACGAAACACCGTTGGTCTGGACTGCCCTGTTGCGGGGCAGCTGCAATCAAGCGGGCCGCGAAGGGCCGCATGCTGCCAAACTCGGCGTGTGCGGTCCTTTGCTTTTCTTTGCGACGACAGGCTAAGTCACCCGCCCGCTGTGTGAAACACCGAAAGAAAACAGAACTCGCGCCGCACAGGGACTTGATCCACGAGTGTGTCATCGGGGATGATGGTCTTTCGCTCGCCCGCCGGACACAACGGCGATTCGCTTTCCCCGTGATTGACGAGACCACACCGATGCGACGCCCCGCCTCACATTCCGACTCTGTTCCGTTTGCTGCGACATCAACTTCCGAGAGTCCATTGGCCAACACGTCCGCCGCGACCTCTCGCTGTTCCATTGGGCGCCGCGAATTTCTCTCGGCTGCAGCCGCGACCGGGCTGGCAGCGATGGGCCATGGCTTGCGTGGCGGTCCGGCGATGGCATTCGCCGCTGACGAAAAACAGGCCGACACACCCCGGGAACTCCCCAAGCGGATTGACTGCCATCTGCACATCAATCATTTCAATCGCAGTATCGACGACACGATTAAGCACATGGATGCCACCGGGACCGGACGGGCGTTTATCCTTCCGTTAGAGACAGGCGAAGGTGGTGTCACACTGCGGTCCGAGACAGTCCTGCATGCATTCCACAAATATCCCGACCGCATCATTCCGTTCTGCCAGACAGACATTCGCCAGCCGGATGCACTCGACCGGGTACGGGCCTACCATCTCCTCGGCTGCCGGGGCATCGGCGAACAGAAGGAACACCTGACGCTGGACGATCCGCGGGTCGAAGCGGTCATTGCGCTCTGCGACGAATTGAACTGGCCCATCACGATTCACTTCCAGGATGGTCAAGGGGGTTACAACCAGGGTCTGGCCGACCATCTGGAGACGTATCTGAAGCGCTACAAACGGGTCCGCATTATCGGCCATGCCCAGACCTGGTGGGCCAACATCAGTGCGGATGTTCCTCCCGCCGACAAGACACTGTACCCGACGGGACCGGTCAAGGCGGGTGGTGTGATCGAGCGTCTGATGAGCGAGTATCCCAATCTCTACGCCGACTTGTCTGCCGGCAGCGGTTACAACGCGCTGACACGTGATGAGGACTTCACTGCTGGCTTCTTCGAGCGGCACCCAAAACAGTTGTTGTTCGGCAGCGATTGTCCGTGCCAAGACGGAAAGGGTGCGAACTTCAAGGGACTTTGTTACAGCGTACAGCTGCAGACGTTTCTGAAGCGAATGATCACCGATGCCGACCGTCTGGAAGACATCTACTATAATAATGCGATGCGGGCGCTCCACGGCGCCTGACGACACCGCGGCTGTTCGCGGTTACCTTACACAAGCCCCACCCTGCGTGGCTCACCTGAAAATTGCGTTACGATTGTCCTTTTATCCCTGAGGATCTGGAAGAATGCTCCGACGTTTACTGCTGTGTCTGATTGCTGTTGCCCTGCTGCTCAGCTGGCGGATCACTGCCTGGACTGACCCTACGTCCGCGGCGAAAAGCAGCCCGTACCCCAACCATCGGGACTTGCTGGTCTACGCTGACAAATCGGGCGAATTGAAGCCCGTGAAAACAGTCGCAGACTGGCAACACCGCCGCGCGGATATCTTAAAGGGGATGGAAGAGGCGATGGGGCCGCTCCCCAGCCGCGATCAACTTCCGTCGCTTGACGTGAAAGTCTCGGACGAGATCAAAGGCCCGGGCTTCATCCGCCGCACGATCACATTCACACCCGAAAAGGGAGATCGACTGCCGGCTGACTTGTATCTGCCGGATCCCCTTCCCGCCGGAACCAAACTCCCGGCGATGCTGGCGCTGCATCCGACCGGCACGCTTGGCAAGCGAATTGTGGCTGGCGAAGGCCCGCGGACCAATCGGCAATATGCGATGGAACTGGCCCAGCGTGGTTACGTCGTCATTGCTCCCGACTATCCCTCGTTCGGCGACACGCAGGACTACGATTTCGCAGGCGATGCGTATATTTCGGGAACCATGAAGGGAATCGTCAATCACATGCGGTGTGTCGACCTGCTGCAGTCGATGCCGGAAGTCGATCCCGACCGGATTGGCGTTATCGGGCATTCGCTGGGAGGCCACAATGCCATGTTTGTGGCGGTCTTTGACGAACGGCTGAAGGTGACCGTCTCCAGTTGTGGCTGGACTCCATTTCACGACTATTACGGCGGCAACATCAAAGGTTGGACCAGCGACCGCTACATGCCCCGCTTACGCGACGTGTACGACCTCGATCCGGACAAAGTCCCCTTCGACTTTTACGAAGTCGTGGCAGCGCTGGCACCCCGCGCGTTCTTTTCCAGCTCGCCTGTCGAGGATGGAAACTTCGACGTGGCTGGTGTTCGGAAGGCGATTCCGCGAGCCCGTTCGATCTACGCTCTGTATGATGCGACAGAAAAGCTTGTTTTGGAAACACCACTGTGTGACCACGACTTCCCCACTGAAACACGCGTGCAAGCTTACCGCTTCATCGATTCGAATCTGAATCACACTCCGACAACAACTGTCGACTTTTCGGCCGAACTGCCCCGCATTCCCGCCTTGGAACCAGACCAGGCGATGAAGTCGTTCCAAACGTTGCCCGGTTACGCTATCGAGCAGACAGCCCACGAACCGCTGGTGACCGACCCGGTGGCCATGTCGTTTGATGAGGACGGGCGGTTGTACGTCGTCGCAATGCGTGATTACTCCGAACTGGACCAGGCGGTCCTGGGTCGCATTCGACTGCTGGAAGACACAGACAACGACGGTCGCTTCGACAAAAGCACCATTTTCGCCGAAAAGCTCTCCTGGCCGACGGCCATTCTCTGCTACGACGGTGGCGTCTTCGTCGGAGCCGCTCCGGATGTGTATTACATTAAGGACACCGACGGCGACTTGAAGGCCGACGAGCGGAAGACCGTCTTTACGGGGTTCGAACGCTCGAACGTGCAGGGGCTCATCAACAGCTTTCGTTGGGGACTGGATAACCGCATCCACGGTGCCACCAGCACTTCGGGCGGGATCGTGAGTCGGCCCGACAGGCCAGATCAGCCGGCGGTCAACCTTCGTGGTCGCGACTTCTCGTTCGACCCGAAAACACTCGACCTTCGCCCGGAAAGTGGCGGCGCCCAGCACGGCATGAGTTTCGAC
The DNA here is from genome assembly GCA_937975745.1 of uncultured Planctomycetaceae bacterium. GTDB lineage: Bacteria > Planctomycetota > Planctomycetia > Planctomycetales > Planctomycetaceae > CALJUK01. Next base: position 5,598 of record CALJUK010000186.1, read on the forward strand.
GACTGGGGCCGCAAGTTCGACTGTTCGAACAGTAACCACGCCCAAGCCGTTCTGTTCGACGATCGCTATTTGGCTCGGAATCCGTTCCTGGCTGCTTCCGGTCCCCGCGTCAGCATTGCCGAGGATGGTGGACAGGCCCCCGTCTTCCGCACCAGTCCAGTGGAACCCTGGCGGATCGTGCGGACTCGGCTCCGTGCGTCGGGACAGGTCGTCGGTGTCGTGGAAGGGGGAGGCAAGCCAGCAGGCTACTTCACCGGTGCCACCGGCATCACGATTTATCGGGGTGACGCTTTCCCAGAGCAGGATCGCGGGCTGGCGATCATTGGTGACGTCGGTAGCAATATCGTCCACCGAAAACGCATCATCCCCGATGGTGTCGGCTTCAAGGCCGTCCGCATTGACGAGGACAAGGAGCTGCTCACATCGAGCGACATCTGGTTCCGCCCGGTCCAGTTTGCCAACGCGCCCGATGGCTGCCTGCACATCATGGACATGTACCGCGAGGTGATCGAGCATCCGAAAAGCCTTCCGCCCGAAATCAAGCAGCACCTGGACCTGACCAGCGGGACAGACCGCGGCCGCTTGTATCGGCTTGTTCCCGAGGGCTACAAACACCGTGCCACGCCGAAGCTCAGCCAAGCCAGCACGCAGGAACTGGTTGCTCTACTGAACCACACCAATGCCTGGCATCGGGACGCGGCGGGCCGATTGCTGTATGAAGGACAGGACAAGTCGGCTGTTCCCCAACTCCGGAAGCTGATCCGCGAATCGGATTCGCCGTTAGGCCGAATGCACGCCCTGCACGTCTTACAGGGACTTTCGGAGCTGTCTGTCGACGATGTCGTGGCTGGGCTGCACGATGCGAACCCACGTGTCCGTGAGCACGCCGTCAAACTGGCCGAACCATTCAACGACTCGCCGGCCATCCGAACCCAACTGGCGGAGATGACGGGCGATGACGATCTCCGTGTCATCTTCCAATTAGCGTTCACTGCTGGTGAGTTCCCGATGGACTGGAAGGTTCCTGTCCTGACGAGGATCTTCCGCGAGCACGGAAATGACCGCTGGGTACGTCTGGCCGGCATGAGTTCCCTGGCTGATGGTGCCGGTCGTGTGCTGGCAGCGTTATTTGACAAGGGAGACTTCCTGTCGGTTCCATACAGCTCGGCCGTGATGCAGGATTTGGCGACGCAGATCGGAAGACAGAATCAAGCGGCGGAAGTCGACGTCATCGTGCAACAGGTTCGCCAACTGGCGAAGGCTGACCGGCCAGCGGCACTCGACATGATCGTCGCAGTCAGCTTGAGTCATCCGCTGCTGCATCGCCGCTTGGCCACTGGCGAGACGGCCGGACTGCTACAGGACGCGCTGACGAACGCTCGCAAGCAGGCCGTCGCCGACGATACTCCCACAGCGAACCGTGCCCAAGCGGTTCGGACGTTGGGCCTGGGCAATTTCGAGACCGACGGCTCCACACTGCTCGACCTGCTCGAATACCGCCAACCGCTTCCCGTTCAGTCGGAAGCCATTTCGGCACTCAGCCGCTTTGGCACGTCGGAGGTCGCTTCGGGATTACTGGCCCGCTGGAAGCAGTTAAGCCCCCGGATGCGGCAGGAAGCCGAAGAAATCCTCTTCGCGAGGAAAGAGTGGGCCATGGACTATCTGACCCGCGTCGAGAAAGGGGAGATCCCCAATGCCGACGTGTCGGCAGCCCGACTGCAGATCGAGGCGAAGAACGCCAAGAGTCCACTGCACGACATCGCAACCCGGCTGTTGAAGAATTCTGGCTCGGCCAATCGACAGGCTGTTATCGAAGCCTATCGTCCGGCGCTGTCTCTCAACGGCGACGTGTTGCGGGGGCGGGAAGTCTTCAAGAAGATTTGTGCGGCGTGTCACAAGCTGGACGGCGTCGGTCACGAGATCGGCCCGAACCTGGCAACCGTCCGCAACCGTGGGAATGAAGCCATCCTGCTCAACGTGCTGGACCCCAACCGTGAGGTCAATCCGCAGTACCTCAACTATGTGATTGTCACCGAAGATGGAAAGTCCCACACAGGCATCATCAAGTCCGAGACAGCCACCAGCCTGCAACTGATGCGGGCCGAAGCCAAGACAGAGACGATCCTGCGACAGGACATCGAAGTGATGCAAAGCTCGGGTCTGTCGATTATGCCCGAAGGTGTCGAGAAGCAGATTGACGTGCAGTCGATGGCCGACCTGTTGGCCTACCTTGCCGTGGTCAATTAACCCGTCCCTGTGACTTCAGGTTCCGGGAATGGCTGTTCGTTCGCGGACAATGGCAGATGAACCTCACGCAGAAACGCTGAGGTTCTTCTCGCCAGCCTGAGTCGGAGCCGAAAAAAAGGAGGCTGGGACAGCCGGAACGTCATTCCGCGGATCGCCTTTCCCCTGGATCTTCTTCCTGGTGGCGAGGGGATGATTGATTTCGAGAGGGATGACAGTCCTCTAACGTCCAGGAAATCTGCTGGAGAATTGCCGACCTGGCCATTACACTAGTGTTGTGTCAAACCTTAAAATTCGGGTCGAGAAACGAGAATGGAGCGGCCAACGAGCCGCGGGCCAAGCGATTGAACCCGAAGTTTAAGGCCTGACAAGGCACTAGTAGTGGTTTCAATCCTGTTGCGAGTCGTTGTGATAGGTTGAAGCACGCGCGGAGAGTTTTCGAGCTCTGTCGTGATTGCTGAGCGGTCAACACGAGCCACCGCTGAATTTCAACTATTGCAACTGCAACTGATTCGCGACAGACAGTCCACACGAGCGGATCGGCCCCGCTGGTCCGATTGCAACAGAGTCACCGATGCGTGAATGATACCCCCAAGCGTCCACCTTCGGCCGGGAGGAGTCCACAGGCATGCTGGATTTGATCGGTAAGGGCCAGGCCCACACGTGTGACGGCAGTACACGGCGAGAATTCCTCCAGGCGGGAACTCTAGGGGCGATCGGTCTCTCGCTCCCGCATTACCTACAAGCGAAAGAGCAGGGGCAGATTGACCCAAGGCACGACAAGAAGTCGTGCATCATGATCTTCAACCTGGGGGCTCCCAGCCATGTCGATACATTCGACATGAAGCCTGAGGCGCCGTCCGAAGTGCGTGGCCCGTTCAAGCCGATCGCGACCGCTTCGCGCGAGTTCCAACTCTCCGAGATTCTGCCCGAACATGCCAAGGTGGCCGATAAACTCTCGCTGGTCCGCTCCTGCTATCACACCGGTGCCGCCGTCCACGACGCCGGCTGGCAGATGATGCAGACCGGGCGGTTGTTTTCCGGTGGTGTCAACACTCCCCACATCGGCTCGGTCGTGGCCTACATGCGCGGGCGACGGACCGACTTACCGCCGTTTGTCGTCCTGCCGGAAACAATGGGACGCGGCGGCGGAAACCTGCCCAACGGTCAGGCGGGTGGTTTCCTGGGGAAGGCGTACGATCCATTCGAACTGAGCGCCGATCCGTCCCAGCCCAACTTCAAAGTACCCGATCTGCTACCGCCAGCGGAAATTGGCGAGGCTCGGTTACAGCGTCGCCGCCGTCTGAGAGACATCGTTGACGAGACGGTCAGGAACTTTGAAGCCAGCGAAAACGCCAAACTGCTGGACGACAACTTCCAAGCAGCGTATCGGCTGATGACCAGCAGCCAGGCACGCGAGGCATTCGACCTGTCCCTCGAACCACAGAGTGTGCGGGACCGTTACGGAATGAATCGTTTCGGCCAGTGCTGTCTGCTGGCCCGCCGACTGGTCGAGTCGGGCGTCCGCTTCGTTACCATCAACACCTTCCTGACGGTCTTTAACGAGATCACTTGGGACATCCATGGCAGCAAGCCATTTACCTCCATCGAGGGAATGAAGAACATCGTCGCGCCGATGTACGACCGGTCTTACAGCGCCCTCCTGTCGGACCTGGACGACCGGGGCCTGCTGGACGATACGCTGGTCTGCAACCTGGCCGAGTTTGGCCGCACACCCAAGGTGAACCCGGCCGGTGGTCGCGATCACTGGCCACAATGTTTTACGACTTACTTTGCCGGCGGTGGCATCAAGGGAGGCCAAGTGGTTGGGGCCAGCGATCCCATCGGTGGTGTGCCAGCCGAACGTCCCGTGCAGCCAGCCAACGTGGCCGCCACCATCTTCCACAGCCTGGGATTTCGCCTGGAGTCTCACCTGCCTGGTCCGGCGGGTCGTCCGTTCCCGTTGGTCGACTTCGGTCACCGAGAGATACACGAGCTGTGTCAGAGGTGACGGCAAGACCGCTGTGTTCATCGACTGTCCCTGACGAATGCTGTCCGACAACGCACACCAACTGGTTGTGACGCCGCGTTCCGGCCGGCTGCGACAGGCTGGTTGCAGACGTGTCTGCTTGCAGCCCCGCACGGGTCGCTGTTGGCGTGTCGGCCAGAGAGCCCCTGTTGCACCTCATGGTTCCAACTGCCCCGCCAATCGGAAACAGTTCGCCTGCTGCAATCGGATTCAATCATCTGGAGCTTGCGAAAGATGGCTTTTCTCAGTTCTATCCGCCGCCCTGGACTGGTGTTCGCTTTTGCGTTGGCCGTCGCCACACTGGCCGGTAAATTCTCGCCAGTCCATGCCGCCATTGAAGTCGTTCCCGGAGAACTGACGTTAGTCGGTCCCGAGTCGGCCCATCGTGTGCTGGTCCTTAATAAACAGGCTGGCGAGTTCACCGGACATGTGAACGGCGCGATTGAGTGGACATCGAGTCATCCCGACGTCGTCACCGTCGAGGACGGTTTGGCGACTCCGCACGGCAATGGGACGGCAGTGCTGACGGCGAAAGTGGGTGGCGAGCAGACCCAGGTGCGGGTGGAAGTGCGTGAAACGGATCGACCGCAGCTCTGGAGCTTCCGCAATCATGTTGAGTCGGTTCTCGCGAAAGCGGGTTGCAACTCGGGTGCTTGTCACGGCGCTTTAGCCGGAAAAGGGGGACTTAAGCTGACGCTGCAGGGCTATGACCCGGCTATCGACTATCACAACCTCACGAAGCAGTCGCGCGGACGACGGATCGAGTTGGCCGACCCGGGCCGGAGTCTGCTGCTAGCAAAACCTTCGGGCGGACTTCCACACAAAGGGGGCGTGCGGTTCGATGTGGAATCGAAGGAATACTAAATTCTGGCAGAGTGGATTGCCGCCGGCGCCATCGGTCCAGGCGACGACGATACTCGGTTGGTGAAGCTGTCGATCCATCCAGAGCAATCATTGCTTCAGCCCGGAGCCAAACAACAATTGCTCGTCCGGGCCGAATACACCGACGGCCGAATTGAAGACGTGACGCAATGGGCCAAGTTCTCCTCAACGGATGAATCAGTGGCCACGGTTCGGCCGGATGGCCAAGTCTCGATTATTGGCCACGGTGAGGGAGCCGTCACCGCCTGGTTTGCCAGCCGGATTGTGATTGCCCGGGTAACGTCTCCGTACGCCAACGATGTCCCGCCGGCCGTCTTTGCCGAACGCACCCGGCGCAACTTCATCGACGAGTTGGTTCTCGCCAAGTTGCAGCGATTGGATCTTCCTCCGTCTCCGCCGGCATCGGATGCGGAGTTCCTGCGACGGGCCTATCTCGACACGATCGGAACGTTGCCCACAGCCGACGAAGCAAAGACGTTTCTGTCCGATTCGTCGCCGGACAAGCGGGACCAGTTGATCGAGTCGTTACTCTCCCGACCGGAGTTTGCCGATTATTGGACGTACAAGTGGTCCGATGTGTTATTGCTCAATGGGCAGTTGCTTCGACCGAAGGCACTCAAGGCGTATTACGACTGGATCCACGAACGAGTCGCGAAAGACCAGTCGTGGGACCAGACAGTGCGCGAACTGTTGACGGCAACCGGTACGACGTTCGAGAACGGTGCAACGAACTTTTACGCACTGCATCAGGATCCCGAGACACTTACCGAGAATGCCTGTCAGGCCTTCATGGGGCTCTCGATCGGCTGTGCCCGCTGCCACAATCACCCGCTGGAGAAGTGGACCAATAACCAATACTACGCGATGGCCAATCTGTTCGCCCGAGTGCAGGGCAAAGGTTGGGGGGGCGAAGGACGTCGCGGCGACGGCGAGCGGACCGTCTACGTAGCCGAGCGGGGCGACCTGATGCAGCCGTTAACCGGTAAACCGCAGGTTCCCACTCCACTGGATGGCGAGCCGATTCCGATCGACGACCCTGGCGATCGACGGATCGTTCTGGCCGAGTGGATGACGTCTCCCGAGAATCCCTACTTCACGCGGTCGATCACCAACCGTGTCTGGCAGAACTTCTTCGGCGTGGGGCTGGTCGAGTCGGTCGACGACATGCGGCTGTCCAATCCCCCCAGCCACGAAGAACTGCTGACACGCGCATCGGATTTCCTGATTGAGAAGAACTACCATCTGAAAGAGCTGATGCGGCTGATTCTGCAGTCGCAGACCTACCAGACCAGCAGTCAGCCTCTACCTGGCAACAAAGACGAAAAGCGTTTCTATTCGCGGTACTATCCCCGCCGGCTGATGGCTGAAGTGCTGCTCGATGCCGTCTCGCAAGTGACCGACGTTCCCAGCGAATTCACCGAACTTGGCGTACCCGGTGCCGACCTGACAAAGACGGACGAATACCCCAGGGAAACGCGGGCGAC
>CALJUK010000187.1 GCA_937975745.1 uncultured Planctomycetaceae bacterium
ATTACTTCGCACCGCGCACCGACAACTTGCTTAGTGCCTTCTTCGAAGCTATCTAAGAGTTCGAGGAGTTTCTCCATCTCCATGGCAGCAGATGATTCCGTACGGACACCCGTGACACGAACATGACCCACCTGATGTTCGGCGGCAACCAGCGGCGGGTCGAACCGCCAGATTCGATCTTCATCCGCTGTCGTATGTCGCTTCCACGCGCCGTGATATCCCTCATGAAGGGCAGGGCAGTTGACGTCTAGCTCGACGCGCGTCACCGGCATGTCTCGTACAGCCTCGGTCAGGCCTGTCCACAACTGTTCCCATTCACGGTTTCCTTGCAAACGCGTGATGGACTGGATTCCCTTGTCTCGCTCGTTCGCTCTGAGCGCAAACAGGGATTGTGCGAAGCTTCTGACTCTGGACCGAATCAGACCGAGTTCTGAGTGCCCGAAGACCCGCGTGACGACGAAAATCAACACCACTGCGACAACGGTGACGACTGTGACCGTCTCGGATTGCATGACCGCCCCCGTCAGCGCGGCTGCGACCAGGAGGCTGCAGAGGAGTGTCACGACGATGACTGCGATAACTGAACCAAACCGTTCGGCGAGTCGATGATGAATGTGGCAGCGGTCTGTCGAATAGATGCTCCGGCCGGTCAGTCGTCTTCGCGTGATCGCGGCGGCCGAATCGAAAAACGGAATCGCCAGCATACAGAGCGGGGTTACCAGCAGCAGTGTGCCGGGCCCCTTCAGGGAGGACTGGATCGAGAGGGCGCCGAGCACCAACCCGATCGACATGCTCCCTGCATCCCCCAGGAAAACCGACGCCTTCGGAAAATTGAAACGCAGAAACCCCAGCAGGCTTCCGGCCATCGCCGCCGCCAAGACTGCCTGTGCGGCGTGGCCTCCCCGCAATGCAAGAAACGCCAGTGCCGCGGAGGTAATGAGCCCAATGCTTCCGGCGAATCCGTTGATTCCGTCCAGAAGATTGACTGCGTTGACGGCAGCCAAGAGCCATAGGACGGTGGCGGGAACGGCCAGGATTCCCAAGTCGAACATATAGCCGAAAATCTCGACCCGCTCGACAACGAGACCCCCCAAAACCAAAATCAATGTCGCGATCAACTGGCCCGCCAGCTTCTGACGGCCGCGCAGGCCGACTTTGTCATCGATCACCCCGACGGCAAGCAGCACAGACCCGGCGATGAAGATCGGAAACAGGTCTGCCGTGCTGTGAGCGAGTGATTCCCACTTGCCGCCGAGATAAGGAACGGCAATCGCCACCGAAATTGCAGTTGCCAGGTACCCAGCGATTCCACCACAGAGTGCGATTTTGTTCTCATGCAACTTGCGCCGACCGTCCGGATGGTCGACCAAGCCGATTCTACGACACAGGCGCGCCAGTGGCGGGATGATCAGCATTGCCAGAAGGCAGCTGATACAGAAGATGACTGCCAGGTGTCTCATGATGGGAAGCGTTGCTCCTCGACGACTCGGGCACGAGCCACTGAATCTGTGGCGTCAAGCACGCTTACGGCCCTCGGAGGCGAAGTAGCCGTAATAGAGGTCCGCCGCGGCGCCAATGACCACGGCACCGAGCACCTTTGCATCGAAGGATTTCAGTACCTCACACGCCGCCTTCACCTTCGGTCGTTCACTGACGTCTCTCAGCATTGACAGCACCACGCCGTCGACGTGGCGCGCGACGATCCGGGTGTCAATCGCAGGCAGAATCGGACTCGCGTCGACAATGATGAAGTCGTAGTCGCCTCGGACAGAATCGAACAACCGTGCGACTGCTTGATCGGTCAGGTGCGAGAGCGATGCCCGACGCCAGCGACCTGCCGTCATCAGACGTAGCGGGGAATCATCCAGTTCATGGACTGCGTCTTTCGGCTGACACTCGCCACTCAGAACCTCACCGACCCCGGGTTGAACCTCGACACCAAAGACGCTGTGCAACATCGGGCGACGTAGGTCAAAGTCGACAAGCAGGACTCTTTGGCCAGCGTTCGCCAAGCTGGAGGCAAGATTCGCCGCGAGTGTCGTCTTGCCTTCACCGGCGAGGGCGCTCGAGATCATGACGATCCGATGCTCCGATCCGATCGTTCCGCACAGCAGTTCGGCTGAGATTCCGTCCACAGCTTCTGCGAAACGCTCGCTCTGCTCGAGATTCTTTCGGCGACTCCTCTTCACCAACGGCACAATTCCCAGCACTCTCAATTGCAGACCGATCGATACGTCGGTCGGGTCGCCCACTCGCCGACGCCGAAAGTCGAGGCCGATGATTGACGCAGTCCAGACCAGGAATGTCAGCATTCCCATTCCACCGCATTTCATGATCCGTCGTTTCTCGGCCTCACCTGGTGTGATGCTCGCGTCATTGAGCGGGGTCACTACTTGGGCCGTGTTGTCAACAATCAGCTTCAGGACACTGGCTTCCGTGTTGAGCTGACGCAGAAGTTCCTCGTCAGACTTTATCTTCGCTTCCAATAAACCCGCTTCGACAGACTTCTCCCCATGCTCGAAACGGCTTGCTTCGGCTTCGATGTTGCCGAGATCTGCAGACAACTCCGCCTCCAGTTCTTCCAAAGCCGCAAGGTCGACGCCCTGCACCTCTGGGGCGAGTTGCATCTGTCGGTGCACTTCCTTCTGCAGGATCAGCTCCTGTCGCAGCTCAGCAGCACGTTCAGAGAGCTGCTGCTTCAGCGCGTCAATTCTGGTCTCATAGTCTGAGAGGTACTCGGAAAGCTGCGGCTCGCGCAAGCGCGTTTTGGCGCTGTCGATCTGTCCCTGGACACGTGTGATTGATTGCTCGATTCCTTGCGTTTTGGGGTCGCGCAACAATGCTACCTCGAGTTCCGCGTCGGATATGGTGATTTCGCCGGGGATTTCCTCACCCGCTTCCTCGTCAGCGGCTTCCAGCGCGCGCACTTGACGAATTCTGGCCTGGACGTCGTTCAATTGCTTGAGCTTCGCTGTGTAGCGTGCGAGGAGCGCCTGCTCTTCAACCGACGGCAATCGACTGTCGACGTCTCCGTCT
>CALJUK010000188.1 GCA_937975745.1 uncultured Planctomycetaceae bacterium
CTGCGCTCAAGCCGTTGCCGGGTATCCGGGCCGTCACGCGGGAAGTCTACGGCACATCGCTGCGGATCGATGGGGGGACGCTCCGGTTTGAGGACGTGGCCGATCTCCAACTTCAGGTGGCGCTTGAGAAGACGATTCACGAATTCAATATGTGGCACAGCATGACCCGCCGGCCGGGTCCTCCCTGGCAATCGCTGCTGCCACTCTACCAACGTTTTGTCTCCGATGAGCGGAACACTTCGGCGGAGCCGAAGGGGGAGGTCGCGGGAGTCAACTCGGTCCGTGTCTGGCGGCGTGTGATCGATCGGTTGTTGCAGAAGGATTACAGCTGGGACGTGGCCCGGTACGGCGATTTGGACGAACTGGCGGAGAAGGTGGCGTACTTTTTCCATGCCAACCTGCAGGGGGTCCGTCTGATGCCGGGCGCCCGTAAGATTCTGATGCAGATTGCCGATTCGAAGCTTCGCCAAGGGCTGTTGACTGACGCTCAGCCGTTCACGTTGACGCAGATGTTGCGGCTGTTGGGTGGCGAGGGTAAACTATTGCAGCTTGAGGACTTGTTTGATGAAGGCTGCCTGACGCTGTCTTGCCCTTTGGGTGTCCGTAAGCCGTCGGAACTGCTGTATCGGACCTGTCTGAAGCGGTTTCAGAAGCACGGGATTGGCCCGTCGGCGATCTTGCATGTCGGCTCGCGGATCGGAAGTGATCTGGCGGTCGCCAAGCGATTGGGGATGCGTACCGTCCTGTTCGCAGGGGATCGCGAAAGCGTTGAAGCCCATGCCGGTGACTTAAAGGACCCGCAGTCCAAGCCAGATCGGCTGATAACACAATTGACACAACTGCGACAGATCATTGCCGGGGGTCAGCCTGCCTGAATTTATCACGACGGTATGCGGCCCGTCGCGGGGTGTGTCGCTAACTACTGGCGACGCCCACGAGAAGTTAGTCGGCGTGAGGCCTTCCTGGAAACATTCTCGCGTGGTTCATTCACGCGTTCTGTCAACGAAACACCAATGGTGGTGTCGACTTCGTCGGGTCGAGATCGGGGCCTGCGTTTCGATCGCCCAATCCTGACAACATTCGCCAGTGACATCTCGGAGATGTGACGTTATGCCTCCGCAGCAGATGTTTGATTTTTCCAAGTTTGACTTCGACAACCCTATCTTTACGCTGGAGGACATTCGCAAAGTCAATCCACAGCGGTTCGAGATGGAGCAGTTGACCGGGATTGTGTACGTCGATACCGAGAATCATGCGATTGTCGGCTATAAGGACGTCAAAGAGGACGAGTTCTGGGTTCGTGGGCACATGCCCGGGTTTCCCCTCATGCCGGGCGTCATTCTTTGCGAGGCGGCTGCCCAGTTGGCCGGATTCTACGCGCGGAAGTACGATCTGTTGCAGAGAGACTTTCTTGGGTTTGGCGGAATGAATGAAATCCGGTTTCGGTCTCCTGTGTTCCCGGGGGATCGTCTCGTCTTGATGGTGCAGCTGACGCGGATTCGTCCCCGGCGGCGGGCGGAGTTCGACTTGCAAGGCTATGTCGGGGACAAGATGGTCTTCAGCGGCCAGATGATTGGCGTGCCGATTCATCGCGATGCCAATTCCTCGAACGAATCGTAATAGAGCGAGTTGCGATTAAAAGTAGCGGATTCTGGCGGCGTAATCTGCCTGTATTGCAGTCCCTTCCGCTTCCAAACGCCGCCGCAGCTGCCCGCAGTGCGGGCTAGAAACTTGTATGGTCCCTCCGTTTCTCGAACCCATGTCTTCGATCGAACCCGTCATTTCCCCGATGCAGAGCAATCCTCCCCGCGATCTATCGCCCTACTTTCGCACCCTGGACGATTTTCCCGACGGCCTGAACTGGCAGGAGATTTTCGGCAACGACAATCCGGTCGAATTGGACATTGGGTGCGGGAGGGGGTTGTTCACAGTTTCGGCAGCCAAGGCCCATCCCGAAACCAACTACGTCGGGATCGAACTTGACTATAAAGAAGGCCGCCGAGCCGCCGCGCGATTGCTTCGGAACGACCTGAAGAACGCTCGGATTGTGGGTGGCAATGCACACGATGCGTTGCGGAAGTGGATTGCCGAGTCGTCCGTGGCCGCGGCCCACGTCTACTTTCCCGATCCCTGGTGGAAGCGGAAGCATCGCCGCCGCCGCATTTTCACGGACGAATTTGCCGATCTGCTCTGCCGAGTTGTCAAACCGGACGGCCTGATCCATTCGTGGACCGACGTGGAAGAATACTTCGAGGTCATCCGCGCGCTGATGGACCACCACGACCAGTTTCAGCCCCTCACAGCCCCTTCGGAACGTGCCCCGGAGCACGATATGGACTACCAGACCAGCTTCGAACGGAAGAAGCGGAAGCTGGGGTGCCCCATTTATCGCGGGTTGTGGCGGCGGAAGTGATGATTCCAAAGGGAATCATTCCGGACTGATTCGCACCGCACGCGCAATTGGGCGCGATTCGTGCGGGAATTTTGATTCTCGGGCTTGCAGCCACCTTGTGATCCAGGCAAACTGGAATACATGAATAGTATGCGGGATTTGAAGCGTCTTTGCTGCGGGCCGCCGGTTTTCTCGGCATTTCTTGGCCAGCCGGACATGACTCCAAGGTTAGGCATTGCTCAACCTGGATTGACGCGAATTCCCGCCGTGGGCTGCGTGGCCTGCGGTTTGCCCGATCTTTCGTGAATCAGTCCATCTTGCAAGGCGGAGACTCCGATCATGCTGCACGTTTCGAAGTTCTGGCTGCTCGCCGCGGCGATGTTGCTGCTGGCGACACCGGCCGTCCAGGCAGCCGACGAAAATGCCAAGAAGGCCGCCACCAGTGTTGCCGAAGCGGATGCGGATTATCCCTTCGTGGGCGAGTACGACGGCGAGATCACGATCGGCCGACAGGGTACGTTCAAGATCGGCGTCTAGGTTGTTGCTTTGGGGAACGGTAAGTTCCAGGCGACTGAGTTTCCTGGCGGACTTCCCGGCGCTGGCTGGCACGGCCACGGCCGTGGGATGATGCTGGGGGGACGGCAGGGGAGTACGGTCCATCTGGAAGGCTACCCGCTGGAACTGAAAGTCGATGCAAATGGCTTTGCCAGTGTGCAGTTTGCCGGTGGTCGTGAAGTGGGTGAACTCCAGAAGGTCGACCGGTCGTCGAGTTCGATCGGCCTGGAAGCTCCGGAAGATTACAAGACGACGATTCTGTACGACGGACATGGAACGGAACACCTCAAGGGAGCGAAGGTTCACAGCGACGGCAACCTGCTGGCCGGCTTCGAGACCGTGAAGGGGTACAACAACTTCACACTGCATGTGGAGTTCATGACACCCTACATGCCCGAAGCGCGTGGTCAGGGGCGGGGCAATAGCGGTGTTTATCTGCAAAGCCGTTACGAAGTCCAGGTGCTCGATTCATTTGGGCTGGAAGGCGCCGATAACGAATGTGGTGCCCTGTACAAGCTGAAGGCTCCGGATACCAACATGGCGTTGCCTCCGCTTGTCTGGCAGTCCTACGACATCGAATTTACTGCGGCGGAATTCGACGCGGACGGGAAAAAGACAGCCAACGCGCGTCTGACCGTGCTCCACAACGGCAAGAAGATTCACGACAACGTCGAGATCACTCGCAAGACGGGCGGCGGTGCTGCAGAAGGTTCCGAAGCACTTCCGATCAAGTTCCAGGATCATGGCAATCCGGTGTTGTACCGCAATGTCTGGATCGTCGATCACGATGCCAAGCCGCCCTGCCGGACGGTTTGCTTCTGCTGCAAGCGCCGTTTGTGCTGCTTCACCTGTTGTGAGTCCGCGCCGCCGGCACCGACGCTCGCTCCCGCGATGGCAGCGGCGGCGAAGGATCTCTGCAGCCCGGCCTGTGTCGGCAACCACGGTTCGAGTTGCTCGAACGACTCGGGTCCCGTTTATGGTGGCGGCTACTACATCAGTCCAGGAAATATCAGCTACTAAAGCGTGCTGCGTTTGCCTGTAGCGGGTTCCGGCGGCGTCAACTGCCTGATTCGCAGGCCATTCCGCGTCCAAACGCCGCCACAGTTGT
>CALJUK010000189.1 GCA_937975745.1 uncultured Planctomycetaceae bacterium
GACCGGGCAATTCGCTTACAAAATCAAAAAGCCTGTCGACCTGGGTTTTGTCGACTTCTCGACGCTCGAACGTCGGCGTTTGTTCTGCACGGAAGAACTCCGCCTGAACGGTCGCTTGGCGCCCAACTTGTATCTCGATGTTGTGCCGATCAGCGGGACTCCCGAGGCACCCGAACTGGGAGGCGATCGCCAACCATTCGAGTACGGTGGTCGGATGCGGCAATTTCGGCAGGACGCTCTGCTCAGTCATCGGGCCGGACATCAGGGGCTCTCTGTGGAACTGGCCATCCAGTTGGCGGAAGTGATGGCCCGTTTCCATGCAGAGATCCCGCGAGCAGAGTCAGCCGATGGTTTTGGCACGCCGGCGGGAGTCCTCGCGCCGGTCCAGGCGAACTTTGATGCTCTGGAAACGGTGGTCCAACAGGCCGCAAGCCGTGCCCCTGAGATTGCCCGATTGCTGGGCGACGTGCGGGATTGGAGCTTGGCCGAACACACACGGCTGCGAGAGACGTTTGACGCCCGCTTGCGGGACGGTTTTGTCCGCGAGTGTCACGGCGATTTGCACTTGGGGAACATCTTTGTCGAAGGGAACCGAGTCGTTCCCTTCGATGGGATCGAGTTCAACGCTGGCTTGCGATGGATCGATGTGATCAGCGAGGCCGCGTTTCTCAGCATGGATTTGGAAGACCGGGGCGAACCGACTCTGAGCCGACTGTTTTTTAACGCTTACCTCGAAGCGACAGGCGACTATGCCGGCCTGAAGGTGTACCCGTTTTATCGGGTGTACCGGGCCGCCGTCCGGGCGAAAGTCGCAGGGATTCGATTGCAGCAGGAGTCACCTTCCAGCCCGCAGTATGCCGAGTTGCTCGACGAAGTTCTGCAGTATCTCTCGCTGGCCTGGTCGTACACTCGTCCAAGACAACAGGCGTTGGTCATTACGAGCGGACTTTCCGGAAGCGGCAAGACGACGGCTGCTGTTCCGTTGATTGAGCAGCTGGAACTGATCCGGATTCGCTCGGACGTGGAACGGAAACGGATGTTCGGGCTGCGCCCCGCCGAACAAAGCCACTCCGCCGTGGGACAGGGGCTCTATACATTAGCAGCCAACCGACAAACGTACGATCGTCTTGCGGAACTGGCGGCCGAGGTCCTGGATAGTGGTTTCGGGGTGATCGTCGATGCCACTTTCCTGCAACGGGCCGGGAGGGAGCCGATGCGACAACTGGCTCGGCGGCATGGTGTACCGTTTGTCATTCTCCAGTGCACAGCCAGTGACGACGTTCTGCGGGACCGCATTCGCAGCCGCTCTGCCGAGGGACGCGACGCGTCCGAAGCCGACCTGTCGGTCCTGTCACGACAGCAACACGCGCAGGAGGTGTTGACTGACGAAGAACGGCTGCACGCCGTCAGCGTCGACACATCAGCGATCGACGACGTGTCGAATCGCATCGTGGAATCGGTTCGCTCGCGGATGGCGTGAACTTTCTGCCCAGACTCTTGCGGGTGCGCTGCGGGCCACTCACGTGCGGCTGTCGACAGTCCACGGTGGGCGGGTGGTCGTCAGATCGTCGCTTTCCAACAGCTCCAGAACGACGGCACGCGTTTCTTCTGCCAGCTTGACCCACAAAGAAGCCCGCCCCGAGTACACGCTGACCAGATTGTGCAACTGCGGCGCATTACGCGAATGTTCGATCACTGTCGGAAGCGGAACCTGCCCCGGCTCAATCTGTTCGACGTGCATTGCCTGCATGGTGACACCGGCCCAGGAGACAACCCGCCGGGCAGACTCGATCATCCCGGGGAAGAAGTGCTCAACTCCACGTTGAATTCGTTCGACTTCCGGCGCATCGACCGACTGATTGCGGGGGTTGGTTGCGACAACCCAGTGGTTGGAACCGAACACCGAGGCCCCTTCGTGTGGAATGTGATTGAATCCCTCCTGGTCAACGACACAAAACGGTAGGATACCGACCGGCGGCTCGACAGCCATGAGGTGTGTCTTGAGCCCAACACGCTTGTAGTCCGACTGGTCGCGCGGATCAGGATGGTCCAAGTCCTGCAACGACACCGCCCCGGTGGCCACGATCACCAATCGGGCGGAGATTTCTTCCCCGGTTCCCGTCACGACTCCGTTCACGGTTTGATCGTCATCGATCATCAATTTCGAGATCGGAGTTTCCGTTCGGATTTCGGCACCACAATTGCGAGCCGTCGCGGCCAAACGGGCCAGCAGAGTGTCTGTCCGCATCGCCCGATCGGGAAGGGCAAACGCGTGCTGAATCGACTCGCGATTCATGGTCGGGAAGTGCTTGCGGACCTCCTCTACGGTCATCGGTTTGTACGGGATTACCACTTCGTCCCAGGCCTTGGTCCACGGTGTCTTAAGACTGTCTGGACGCGAAAACAGATAGGCCATCGTGGGAATGCCCGGTTCGATACACTCCGGACAGAATTCTTCCGTGGCACGCAGTGATTCCAGGCAATCGCGAGCCAGGTCGGCCTGGACGGGGGCAAACGAGGCTCCGCTGTACAGCCACCCCTGGTTGCGTGTCGAGGCGGCGTACCCCAGTTTCGACGCTTCGAACAACGTCACCGGAAGACCGCTTTGGGCCAGTCGAACCGCAATGGACAAGCCGGAGACACCACCGCCAACGATGACGACTCTCTGTGTTGTTGTGCGGCGCTGGGACATCTCCAACCTCCTTCATGTGTTTCCATGTTGGTTTGCCGCTGAACGCCAAATTCTCGTCGGCCGGCACTTGTTGCTGCGTCGTCCTATCGGGCCAGGCCACTGAGGAGAAACCCGACCGCATAGGCAACGGCTGCGGCCGATCCGCCCATGGCCAAAGTCTCCAAACCGGCTCGGACCCAGTTGCCTGTCGAAAAGCGAGACTTCAACGCACCCACGACGAAGAATGTGAGCAACGTGACGAACGTGCTACCCCAAAACAGAACAACAGTCGGCCAATCCGCGACACTCCCCACGATGAACGGTGCCAGCGGAATCAGCCCCACCAGGACAAAAGCGACGAAAGTCACGGCACCAGCCTTCCAGGGAGTCACCCCGGAGAGTGACGCTCCCCATTCCTCGGTGACCATTGTGTCGACCCACAAATCCCGGTTGGACGTGATCACCTCGACGATCTGGTCGAGCAACTTTCCTTTGAATCCCTTCTGGCGGAAAATTTCCCGTATCTCACGAACTTCGCCGTCGGGAATACGATCGATATGCATTTCCTCAACGTCGCGAATCCGGCGGACAACGTCCCGATCGGCCTTGGTCCCCAAGTAGTTGCTGACGGCCATGCTCAGCCCGTCGCCAAGCAGATTCGCAAATCCGAGAATCAGGATGATTGGCGTCGACAACTCGGCACCGACGACACCCGAGACAACGGAAAACGTCGTCACACAGCCGTCTATCGATCCGTAAATGAAGTCCCGCAGATACGATACTTACCCCGCGCCCACGATCCGTTTCTGCACCGAGTGCGGCGGTCGCGCTTCCGCCAATCCCGAGCCAGT
>CALJUK010000190.1 GCA_937975745.1 uncultured Planctomycetaceae bacterium
TCTGTGATACCGTTGCCGGTCCAGCCACCGTAATAGTTCGAGCGGACATCGACTCCACCGACAGTTCCGCTCTGCTCAGCAATGACCAGTGTATTGGAACTGCCATCGGTGACATCTCGCAAGCCGTAAGACTTGTTGTACGTCAAGATCCCGTTAATACAATACGTCCCGTAAGAAGGATACGGCGACGCAGCCGCAGGCGTGCAGACCGCAGCACGGCCTGCCGGGTCCGGATACGCTCCCATGATTCCAACATAGTCCATCAATTGAAACGGACCATTGTTATTGTTTGTCTCGCCGCCGGGATTGTAGGCGAACTCGTCCAAAGCGCTGGAAGGGCACTTGTAAACCGGGATCAACAGATTCCGCAGGGCCGTATACCCACCTGTGCCCGGCGCAAACGGACTGGCAAGATTGTAAACTGTCGCTTGATCCAGGAAGGGAAGCAAAGATCCGCGCCAGTTCACAGCGTAGGACGGCCCCCGCGACCCAATCGGGAACCTTCTGTGGACATCGTGATAGTTGTGCACAGCCAGTCCAATCTGTTTCATGTTGTTTTGGCACGACGAACGGCGGGCTGCCTCCCGGGCCTGCTGGACCGCCGGCAGCAGCAAAGCAATCAGAATGGCGATGATTGCGATGACAACCAGCAGTTCGATCAGTGTGAACGCGGAACGACTCTGTGAGGACGTTGAACGTCGTGACATGGACTGGGGACCTCCCACAAAGAAAAGAATGACGCAGAACTGGCGTCGAAATCGGTCACTCGACCTCGAACTGCCGAAACACGTAATCGGATTGAATGATGGCGACTCGATCGAAGCCCACAACGGAAAACGAGGCCTTGCGGCACAGTCTGGCCAGTAACCCACAGAGCCGCTGTCCCGATGCGCGAACGCGCCAGAAGTTTCGAATCGGGCTCGACTCTGTGGCCAATTGTACCATAGTCTTTCCTCGGTGGAAGAGGCTATTCCGCCTTTTTTGTACGGTAGAAAAACTGACTGATTAAGAAGAGTTTCCAACTGCCGCAGGAGGGCCTTGGAATTGCGGCGGCCCGGTTCTGCGAAGTTGTCGAAACTCCTGATGCTGAGCGGCGGGGTTAATCCCCGTCGTTCGTCAAAACCACACGGTTTTCCACAACCTCTGCACGGAGCCGACTGGTCGAATCGCAACGGAATTCCGGCGGAATCTTGGGTGCCGGCAGTTCTTCAGCCGGAGTCATCCGCGACGACAACTCTCACACGTCGATACCGTTCCCGAGTCGTCACGCCGTCTCGGACCTTCCGCTCCATTGCCATCGGCGGGCAATCCGGTCACGATGAAAGAACAGCAGCCCAAAACGTCGGTCGTGGCCGACATCACAGGCCAGCGAGGACACCAGCCCGTGAACTTCAGCAACTGGACGCGGCGACATTGGATACTGTTTCTGATCGCCCTGCTGATCGTCGCCATCATCCTGGTTCTCTCCGCTCCGGAACGCCTTCAGCAGGACCTTCCCGAAGAAGATCGTGCCGAGCAACCACAACCAACCGCAGAGAACGTCCGTGAATGGCTGGACTTGAAACAGCGCGGCATCGGATTCCTCGAAAACCAGGAATGCACCGAGAGCTCGCCCATTTTCGAGCGACTGGCAACGGAACTCCCCAGCGAAACGCTCGGCCTGCGGAACCTGACGGTCAGCCGTCTGGTCGGACTCAGCAAGATCAACTCGGCCCTCGACCCCGCCGCTTTCGCAGCCGCATCCCAAGACGCCGAGTCGGCAGCGTTGGCATTACTGAAAGCGGAACCGGAATCGGCAGAGGCATGGATTCTGGCAGCCCGCATTGCCCGGGCCGGAGACCACACAGAACTGGCGTTGGAACGGTATCGACAGGCCGTCGAGCTGGCCCCCGACAATCCCGGCAACCGATTCGAACTGGCTGAATTATTGCGGTCGTCAAACCGACCGGAGGCCAGGCAGGAAGCGGCGGAACATCTTCAGCGGGCATTCGCAGCGGATTCGGAGAATCTGTTTCTCTTCGTCGAGCTGGCTGGCCTGCAGGCAGAGACCGAGAATCCGGGACTCGCAGAAACGCTGCAAGCGGGCTGTCCGCTGCTGACTCCCCTGGCTGAGAGCATTCGGCAATTCGCTCGTGTCGATATCGCCGAACTGTGCGAGCAGGCGCAAGCCGGCGTGAGTCATGGCGAGTGGAACGGCGTCCTCCGGAATGTTCGCATTCTGGCCAACGTACTTCGGCCGGAAGACGCCACACAAAGCGATCGCCGGCGGGTCGACCGCGATCCACTGGAGTTCGTCCAGTTCGACTTCTCACCTGCCTTTGACGCCGCAGCGTCCGCGTTTCTTCCGAGCGTCCCGGCCGCAATTCCCATCACATTCAACATGCAGTCGATCACGACTGCGCGGGACTGGCTGCAGCCCGGTGAAACGCTGACCCGTTGCCAGCTGATCGACTTCGATTTGGACGGCACCTTGGACCTGGCCGTTCTGACGTCCGGCCGCTTGCTGATCTTGCGGCAGGAAGCAGTAGAAACCGAGTGGTCACTGTCGTCCGAAATCAAGATTCCCACCGGAGCTGTCGGACTGCTGGCGGCCGACCTCGACAACGACCCGTCCCAGCCGACATCTTCCCAATCCGAACGCGCACGAGACGCATCTCGTGACGCAACCGTTAACTCCAGTTCCTCCACCACACCGGTGTTTCGCCCCGAACAGGACGCCGACTTGGATTTCGTTGTCTACGGCAGTTTCGGTGTTCGCATCTATGCCAACGAATTGACAGCCGAATCGGGTCAGAGGTCGCTGGTCGCCGTCGATCCACAGAAGATCACCAGCGTTGAATCGTCAACTGTCAGCGAACCAGCCGGCACGGTCACCGCCGCAACAATCGTCGACCTCGATCATGACGGCGATCTGGACATCGTCCTGTGCGGCCCGAGCATTCAAGTGCTGACGAACCGTGGAAATCTGCAATTTCAAGTTCGCTCCGTCCCCACGGGAACGCCAGCGTCATTCTCGTCCATCCGTGACATCGCAGTTGTCGACTGGGATCGCGACGTTGATCTCGATTTGCTCTTGCTGACCGACAGGGGAATTGGACTGATTGAAAACCTAAGGCATGGTCGACTTCGCTACCGCGATATCGAAGTGGAAAATCTGCCGGCCACCAATCTGCATCGTCTGTCCGTCGCCGACATCGATTCCAACGGCTCGTGGGATCTGTTCGTCGGCTGTTCTGACGGCGTGGCGTTGATTCGCACCGACATTCCGACAGTGGGCGTTGTCCAGTTTCGGGCGGCAGAGCTAATCTCGTCAGAACCCGCCTCGGGACTGCGTCTCTGCGATGTCGACAATGATGGCTGGCAGGACGTTGTCTCCTGGAATGACGAATTGTTGCAGGTCCTTCGTTCGTTGAATGGCGAAGAATTCACCCCGTTCCTCGAACAGAGCTTGGCCACCGCAGCCTCCATCCGTGATTGCGACTGCGGCGATATCGATCGGGATGGCGATCTGGATTTGGCCATCGCGACAGCAACCCAAGTCGAACAACTGGTGAACAAGGGAGGAAATGCGAATGGCTGGATCGACGTCGCAATCCGAGGGCAGCAGGTCAAGGGTGAACAACGCTCCGCCAGCGGACGGGTCAATCATTATGGAATCGGCAGTCTCCTGGAGTTGAAGGCGGGGCCGCATTACCAGCAATTGCGTGTCGACCGGCAGGTCATGCACTTCGGCCTGGGCGATCAGTCCCGCGCGAATCTGTTGAGGATTTTGTGGACGAACGGCATTCCACACAACATCCTTCAGCCCCATGCGCGAGAGTTGATTTACGAAAAGCAGACTCTCAAGGGTTCCTGCCCTTATCTTTACACCTGGAACGGCGAATTCTTCGAATTCTGTACCGATCTGTTGTGGGCGGCACCGATCGGTCTGCAGTTCGCCAATGGGCAGATCGCTCCGACACGTCCGTGGGAGTACCTCAAGATTCCGGGCCCCTTCCTGCAGGAGACCGACGGCGAGTAGCGCTTGCGACTCACCGACGAACGGTCGGAAGCAGCGTATTTCGACCAGGTCGAACTGCTGGCCGTCGACCATCCTTCCGAGTTTGAAATCTTCACCAACGAGAAGGTCGGGCCGCCCACTCTCGCAGAACACCGGTTGCATGCGGTCCACAAGCGGTGGCTGCCTGCCTCTGCGAAGAATCACCGCGGTCGCGATCTCCTGCCCGAACTGACCGCCGAGGACGATATCTACGCCCAGTCGTTCGATGAGAAGTTTCGACAGGGTTTGACCGAGGAACATTACGTCGAAATCGACTTGGGTCGACATCCGATCGGAAGTCGGCTCATGTTGTTTCTGACCGGCTGGATCTACCCAACCGATACGTCGATCAACGTGCAACTTGCACAGGAACCGGATCGCCCCGGCCCGCAGCCGCCGTCCCTGTGGACCATTGGTTCGAACGGTCAGTGGAAGAAGTCTCGCGACTTTATGGGCTTTCCTGGCGGTAAGACCAAGACGATCGCAGTCGACCTGCAAGACGCCTTCGAAACGGACGACTGCCGCGTGCGGATTGCCACTTCCATGGAACTCTACTGGGATGCCATCTTCTACACGGTGAATGCGTCTGCGGCAGACGTCGTGGAGCAACCCTTGCAGCTTCAAACGGCCGAACTCCAGTTCCGGGGTGTGTCACGCGCCATTCCTCATCCTGGAAACGGTCCCGAGCGGTACGATTATGCGTCGGTGGTGACGATTCCCCAGTGGCCCGCAATGGGTGGTTCCTTCACCCGTTATGGTGACGTGGCTGAACTGCTGCAGCGGGCCGACGATCGAATGGTTGTCATGGCAGCCGGTGACGAGATCGCCTTGCGATTTGCCGCCCCGGGAAATCCCCCTCCGGCAGGCTGGGTCCGGGACTTCGTGCTGCACAATGTTGGGTACGATAAAGATGCCGACTTGAATACAGTCTATGGTCAAACGGTCGAGCCTCTGCCAAGTCGCGACGTTTCGCTGTATCCTGACCTCTTGCGGGCGCAACAGCCACAGCTGACTCCCGAGGGGGACTCTTACCAGACACGATTGCTCAACGCAGACCACTTCTGGAATGCCGTCCGCCGTTACACTCACGAAGATGCAGACGATCGTCCAAGGATTTCGAAATGATTCTGTTTGGAAAGACTTCGCGCGGATCGCGAAAACAACACCGTCAAACGGTGGCCCGGCTGCCGATGATGGACTGGGCCGTAGGCAGGAACCTCTGGGCCGTCTCTGAGCGGTTGATTGTCTTCGTCGTCGCCGTCGGAATTACAGCCGGGCTGGTTGCGACATCCACCCGAGGAGTATCGGCGGCGGACGATCCAACCGAAACGGCAAGCCCCAGCGAGATGCAGTATCCATTGGCCGTGGCGGTCAAATCGGCAAAGGAGATCTTCGTCGCCGATCGCAAGCTGCCGGGCATCTGGCGTGTTGCGGGCGATGATCGTGACGTCTATTTTCTGGGTTCGAAGAAGTTTCGAACGCCCCTGAATGCCGTTCGCTGTGTGAGACTGGACAGAGAAGGCCGCCTGCTGGCCGGCGACTCCGCAACGCGCGAGGTCTATCGGATCGAAGCGGGGAAGGATCCGGTCCCACTGACGAATGGTGGAATTGGCATCCCAATGGATTTGGCAGTCGACCGCGAAGGTCGCATCTACGTCTCCGACCTCGAAACCCACCGCATCTGGCGACGACCGGCGGACGGCAGTTCACTGGAAGTGTTCGCCTCGGT
>CALJUK010000191.1 GCA_937975745.1 uncultured Planctomycetaceae bacterium
GGATTCTCGGCGTCCATATCATCGGAACGCAGGCCGGTGAATTGATTGCGGAAGCCACCGCGGCCATTGAGTTCGGCGCAACCAGCGAAGACCTGGCAATGGTCTGTCATCCCCATCCAACACTTAGCGAGGCCGTTCGTGAGGCAGCGCTGGCGGTCGATAATCGCACGCTGAATCTCTAACGTCAGATCCGTCATTCGCGGCCTGTTTTGCCCCTGCTGGCTTGTCATCACCCAGCGGTCGTGATGTACTGAAGGGGAATTTCGCTTCCCCGCTATCCGTACACCACATTCAGGCCGGGTTTTCGTCTCACGAGGCGATTCCGCCCGGCAAGTCGGTACAGATCGGGCTGTGCAGCGCGGGAAACCTGACCGTCGAATCGGATGCCACTGGTTCTGCCAGAGCCGCTGCGGACAACGTCCGCCCCGGTCATCAACACCGGGGAGACCGGCCACGTACAGTCAACACGATTGAGGCTCGATCACAAGAGACGAATGGGCGGAATCGATTCTACAGCCACAGAGAGAGACGCCATGACCCGAGTCCGGACACTTGCCGTCGGTTTCTGCCTGTTCTGCGTGCTGGCGAGCGGTTGCAAACCCACCGCAGGAACGCCGGGGCATTCCGGCTCGAACGGCCCAAGCGGGGACAAACCGACCGTCGCTTACGTGACGAACGGAATCGCCTCGTTTTGGGTTGTTGCGGAGAAAGGCGCGTTGCAAGCCGGAAAGGACGTCGATGCCGAAGTCCTTGTGCGGATGCCACCCGATGGAGTGTCTGATCAGAAACGGATGGTACAGGAGCTACTCAGCGTCGGTATCGATGGCATCGCGATCAGTCCGATCGACCCGGCTAACCAGGGAGATTTGCTCGCAGAGATCGCCCGGCATTCGACATTGATCACGCACGATTCGGATGCGCCCGAGAGCGATCGGCTGTGTTACATCGGCATGAACAACTACGACGCAGGCCGGATGTGTGGGCAACTCGTGAAAGAGGCCATGCCGGACGGCGGAAGCGTCATGGTGTTCGTTGGACGTCTGGGCCAGTTGAATGCCCAACTCCGCCGACAGGGTCTCATCGACGAACTGCTCGGCCGCTCGCATGACGACACCCGACGCGATCCACCCAACGACGCTTTGACCGGGGACAAGTACACGATCCTGGGAACACGAACTGACGAATTCGACTTTGTTCGGGCCAAGGCGCTCGCCCAGGAAGCGATTGCCAAAGAACCCAATCTGGGGTGTATGGTCGGCTTGTTCGCCTACAATCCGCCCTACTTGCTCGAAGCGGTTCGCGAAGCCAACAAGCTGGGACAAATTCGCGTCATTGGCTTTGATGAAGAAGACGGCACGCTGCAGGGAATTCTTGACGGTCACGTCTATGGAACGGTGGTGCAGAATCCATATCAGTATGGCTATCAATCCGTCAAGATTCTGGCCGGCCTGGCTCGGGGGGACGAATCGGTTCTCCCGGAGAATGGCTTCCTGGATATTCCGGCACGCAAGATTACCCGAGACAATGTCCAGGAGTTTTGGGACGAGTTGAAAACACTGACCGGCAAATCCGCGCCCGCAGCCGGCGAATCGGCAGCCGAGTCTCCATGAGCGTCACCGCCCCCTCGCCTGTGATCGAAGTCCGGGGAGTCTCCAAAAGCTTCCCCGGTGTGCAGGCGTTGTCCAATGTCGAACTCCAACTCGGCCAGGGAGAAGTCCTTGCCGTCGTCGGCGAGAACGGTGCCGGCAAGAGCACCCTGATGAAGATCCTGGCCGGCGTCCAGGCACCTGATCGCGGAGAGGTGCTTGTTGACGGTAAACCATTGAAGGCGTTTTCTGTTGAGCATGCGTTGGACCGCGGCATTGCACTCATCCATCAGGAATTGAACCTGGCGGACAATCTCGATGTCGCCGCGAATATCTTTCTGGGACGCGAGCCACATCGGTTTGGTCTGATTGACCGAAGTCGGCTGCACCACGAAGCCGACCACTTTCTGAAGTTGGTCGGACTCGACATCTCCCCCATTACGCTGACGAGCACATTGTCCATCGGGCAGCAGCAAATGGTCGAGATTGCCAAAGCGATTTCGGTCGATGCGCGTGTCCTGATTATGGACGAGCCGACCAGCAGCCTGTCCCACCGGGAAACGGAAGCCCTGTTCGCCGTCGTGCGAGATCTCAAGCGGCGGGGAGTCAGCATTCTGTATATTTCGCATCGCTTGGGCGAGGTCAAAGAGCTGGCCGATCGAGTGGTGGTCCTTCGCGATGGCCACAACGCCGGTGAACTGCAACGTGACGAGATTTCACACGACCGAATCGTCAGGCTGATGGTCGGACGGGACGTTTCGCAATTCTACGATCATCGCTCTCATCCCGCTGGCGATGTCATGCTGGATGTCGATCGATTGGTCACATCCGCACATCCGGGAGAGTCAGTCTGCTTTCAGATCCGAGCTGGCGAGGTGGTCGGAATGGCGGGCCTCGTCGGTGCCGGTCGCACCGAAATTCTCGAATCGATCTTCGGAATCTCTCCGTCATTGGGAGGCCGTGTTCGTATTGCCGGCCGAGAGGTGTCTCGACCCAGCCCTCAGGAGTCAGTCGCGAATGGTCTCGGCTTGGTGCCGGAGGACCGCAAGCAGCAGGGGCTGATTCTTTCGATGGCTGTTCAGCAGAATCTCAGCCTCGTCAACTTGTTTGCGCGTGTTGCGGCAGGTTGTCTGGTCCATCGCCGTTACGCACGGGAACTGGCCGGCCAGATAATGGATCGGCTGCGGATCAAGACGGCCAACGCCCGACAGATCGTGCGTGATCTCTCGGGAGGAAACCAACAGAAGGTGGTTCTTGGGAAATGGCTGGCGATCGGCCCGCGCGTTCTGCTGCTGGACGAACCGACCCGCGGAGTGGATGTCGGAGCCAAGCACGAAATCTATCGACTGATCGAAGACCTGGCCGAGTCGGGAGTGGCCATCCTGTTTGTCAGTAGCGAAATGGAAGAGATTCTGGGCCTGTCCGATCGGACACTGGTCCTGCATGAGGGGCGAATCACGGGCGAACTGACCCGCGCACAACTCAGCGAGGAGGCCGTCATGCAACTGGCGACTGGTGCTGCCGGGCAAACCGCGATGCCTGCCTTCGGAGAGATTCGCTCACAGACTTCGCCTGCGGAGAACGAATGAAAAAAGTCCTGGGAATCCTCACACTGCTGATTGTCGTCTGTGCGTTCACTGCGTGGCAGAGCGAGCACTTTCTGACCAGCTACAATCTGCAGAACTTGACTCGTCTGACCGGGCTGTTTGGCGTGCTGGGGATTGGTGTCGCGTTTGTGATCATCACCGGCGGGATCGATCTTTCCATTGGATCGGTCATCGCGTTGACCGGTTCGCTGCTTCCTTATTTGCTGGTTAAACAAGGATGGAGCGTTCCGGCCGCTTTGGCAGCCGTCAGTCTGATGTCGGCCGGCATCGGCCTTGCCCATGGACTGCTTGTCGCCAAGATGAATCTTCAACCTTTTGTCGTCACGCTGTGCGGGCTGTTGTTGTACCGGGGGGCCGCCCGCTGGCTGACAGCCGACGAGACGCAGGGTTTCGGAGCTGGTTACGACGGCCTGAAGTGGCTCGCCAGTGGCACGGTTCCGTTACCGGGAACGGGCGGATTCGAAATCCCCGTTCCACTCCTAATTATGTGTGGCCTGGGAGTGCTGGCGGCGGTCCTGTTGAACCTGACACTTTTCGGGCGGTATCTGCTGGCGATCGGGCGGAACGAGCAGGCGGCCCGGTTCAGTGGCATTCGGACCGATCGGATCGTCATTGCCGCCTACGTCATCTGCTCGCTGTGCGCGGGTCTGGGTGGAATGCTGTTCGCCCTGGAGGTCCGCTCGGTCCAGCCGGCCGGGATGGGCAACTTCTATGAACTGTATGCCATTGCCGCAGCTGTATTGGGAGGCTGCGCACTGCGGGGAGGCGAGGGAAGCATTCTGGGGGTTGTGATTGGAACCGCCTTGATGCGTGTCCTGCAGAACGCAATCAGTCTGCTGGGCTACCCTTCTCAGCTCGAGTTTGCCATTATTGGGGTGGTCATCCTGTTGGGTGTCCTGACCGACGAAATTGTCCGCCGTTTGGCTGCCTACCGTCACACTCGGTATCAGACGCGTCAGTCCGCTGATTGACGCCTGGCTCGGGTCTTTGCGTCGGGTGCCAGAACGAAGTGGGCCGCAGAGAAACCCACGGACTCGCTGCTCCCCACCTTAAGGCGACCGTGATATTCGACGATGTCCGGAGGATTCGCGTCGCACGTCAGAAACTCGCAGCGGAGTCGCCAGTGCGGGAGTCGGCCTTTCGAAACGGCTCGATGGTGCCGACTGATCGAACGGTGATGACCACCTGCACCGCGGACCCGGATCCCGCGAACCGACACGAGCCACATTGTGTCCTCTCCGTCAACTGAGCCAAGCAGCCACGAAGGATTTTCCCCCTGTGATCGAACCGTCCCCGAGTCGCCCAGCCAGCGGTGTTTCGGCCCAGTTCGACGACGTCGCGTGTACTGTCTGCGGTTGTGTGTGCGACGATCTGCAACTGACCGTGCAAGGGGGGCGCATCTCGCAGGCCACCAATGCCTGCCGACTGGCTGAGCCTTGGTTCCTTCAGCAGGGGGATCACTCGCCACCCGCCGCAGCCGTTGGGGGGGTAGAGTGCCCATTCGAGACCGCCATCGAGCGGGCGGCCGGCCTCTTGCGACGTTCCCGTTCCCCGCTGATCTATGGACTTTCGCGCAGCAGCACGCCCGGTCAACGGGTTGCCGTGGCCTTGGCGGATCGTCTGGGTGCAACAATCGACACGACGGCTTCGCGCTGCCACGCCCCCTCGCTGATGGCGTTGCAGGAAGTCGGTGAATCGACTTGTTCGCTGGGAGAGATTCGACAGCGGGCCGACCTGGTCATTTTCTGGGGGGCTAACCCAGTTGAGAGCCATCCTCGGCATCTTGAACGGTACTCCGCGTTGCCGACCAGCGAACTTCTTCCCAGAGGCCGTCGCGATCGTACCGTCGTGGTCGTCGACGTGCGGAAGACCCCGTCGGCCGAACAAGCCGACCTGTTCATCCAGGTCGAACCGGGACGCGACTTTGAAGTCCTCTGGGCGCTGCGGGGTCTGACACGTGGCATTGTGCCCGATCCAGGCGTTGATCTGGGTGCTGACCGGGCTTTATTGGAATGCCTGGCCGACATGATGCGTGGTTGTCGCTGTGGCGTCGCGTTCTTTGGTCTCGGCCTGAGTCTCCGTGGCCTGGGGCATCGCAACGTCGAGGCGTTGCTATTGCTCGTGCGAGATCTGAATGACTTCACCCGATTTCACGCTCGGCGAATGCGCATTCCCGGCGACGTCACTGGTGCTGACAGCGTTTTGTGCTGGCAAACCGGTTATCCATTCAGCGTGAATTTGGCCAACGGCTTCCCGAGGTATAATCCGGGGGAGTTCTCGGCCAGCGAAATGCTCTCCCGCCGCGAGGTCGACTCGTGCTTGCTGGTTGGCAGCGAGGGTGTCAGCCGCCTCGATTCGTCCGCTCAGCAGTACTTGACCGAGATTCCCACTGTTGTGCTCGATCACCCCGGCTGCTCCCCGCCATTCACACCAACAGTGCAGTTCACGACGGACGTTTACGGAATCCACTACGACGGAACGGCATACCGGATGGATGAAGTTCCGATTCCACTTCGCCAGATACTACCGCCACGATATGCCAGCGACGAAACCGTGCTGTCATCCATTGCGGCGTGCAATCTGGATGCGACAGAGATTTGACATTGAAACCGCACCGCACCGATCACGGCGATCGGTCACGTTGAAAACACAATCACTTGGAAACCACCAATGGCGACGATGAAAGCGCTGGTCAAACGGGAAGCGAAACCAGGACTGTGGCTGGAAGACGTTCCGATCCCCGAGATGGGGATTAACGACGTCCTGATTCGGGTCGATCGAACCGGGATCTGTGGCACGGATCTGCACATCTACAAGTGGGATTCCTGGGCACAGCGGACCATTCCCGTGCCAATGGTCGTCGGTCACGAATTTGTCGGGGAAGTCGTTGACGTCGGTTCCAATGTCGTGGATTTTCATCCCGGCGAAATTGTCAGTGGCGAAGGACACGTCGTCTGTGGTCGCTGCCGAAACTGCCTTGCCGGCCGTCGTCATCTTTGTGCTCATACGAAAGGGGTCGGAGTTAATCGCCCCGGCGCCTTCGCCGAATACCTGGTCCTCCCCATGACCAACTGTTGGCATCACCACGCAGACGTTCCGCGGGACATCGCCTCCATCTTCGATCCGTTCGGCAACGCCGTCCATACCGCATTGTCGTTCCCCGTGCTGGGCGAAGACGTATTGATCACCGGGGCAGGCCCCATTGGTGCGATGGCAGCGGCTGTCGTCAAACATGCGGGGGCACGGTTTGTTGTCGTGACTGACCCAAATGCCTACCGCCGCGAAATTGCCGACCGCATGGGGGCCACGCTAACCGTCGACCCAACGAAGACAACTCTGCCGGAAGTACAACAGCAACTGGGAATGACGGAAGGCTTCGACGTCGGGTTGGAAATGTCGGGCAACCCGCAGGCCTTCCGCGGTATGTTGGATGCGATGTGCCACGGCGGGAAAATCGCCATGCTGGGAATTCCCGATCAGGAGATTGCCATCGACTGGAACACCGTCGTTTTCAACATGCTCACGATCAAAGGGATCTACGGTCGCGAAATGTACGAGACCTGGT
>CALJUK010000192.1 GCA_937975745.1 uncultured Planctomycetaceae bacterium
CTTTTGATAAGTCCACGAAGCCTCGGCCGCAATATCAACATTAATCTGAATTTGCGGAAAATCCAAGTCTCGCAGAGGTTTGCATGTGAATTGCAAGCAGAGTCGTTGCCGGTCGTGGTGGAATTGTCCCGGGGTTGGCCGACACCAAAAATTGTAAGTATTACCACAGACAATGGTTGCGGTAGCAACAAATGCCGCCGCTGGGGTAAAACACGCGCGAACGTGTACGGCGGTGGGGGAGGATTCCCAAATTTAGCTGAACCAATCTGGCAAGATGCGTCGATTCTATGGGTTATACGGAATGTTCCGCTGACGCTGTGCGCCCCGCATTCCTCGCGATTGTGGTTTGGGGCGACTGGTTAGGAAGAAATCAGGGACGAGATCATGACCACGGAACTGGATCAGGCAGACGGCATGGATTGGGCTCCGCGTCGAACCTTCATCGGTGCGATTGTACTGTCGCCGATCTTGTGGGGACTGGTGGCGACATTCGGATTCTACGCCGCGCTCCCTCATTTCCCCTTTCAAACAGCATTCTTGACTCGCTATTTCTGCAGCCACCCCTTGGCCTACATTACGACGGCCATGTTCCTGGTGGGGGCCTCGGTCCTGATTGGGAAGGCGTTTCGGCTGCGGGTTGAGCAGTCGCCCTATCTGTCGCCGCTGGCTACGACGGCAGTACTGCAGTCGGGCGATGGAAGCGCCGCCGTGGCGAAGCAGATCCGCGATATGGTGACAAAGCAGCCACGTTCGCTGCAACAGACACAACTCGGTCGCCGTCAGCGCGACTTCGCCGAGTACCTACTCGGTCGACGGTCCTCCTCGGGCGTGCAGGAACATCTCAAATATCTGGCTGAGCTCGAAGCCGAGAATCTACATGACAGCTATGCCCTGGTTCGGACAATCACCTGGGCTGTCCCGATTCTGGGATTCCTGGGAACGGTCATCGGGATCACGCTGGCGATTGCCAATGTGACGCCCGAGCAGTTGGACACGTCGTTGACGGATGTGACCAGCGGCCTGGCTGTCGCGTTCGATACGACAGCCCTGGCATTGGGACTGTCCATCGTGATGGTCTTTGGCACATTCTCGATCGAGCGGGCCGAACAGCGATTGCTGGCGCGGACCGAGCGGTTCGGTATCGAGCACCTGCTGCATCAACTGCCGGGAGAAACATCTCCGGGAGACGGGTTGATCGCGGCGGAAGCTGAGGCAGCCCAGAAGCTGCTCCGGCAGACGGAATCGTTGATCGAACAGCATACGCATCTCTGGCAACAGTCACTGGAGGGCTTGCGAGCCCGCTGGTCCGACACACTGGCCGACCAACAGCAGGAACTTCAGTCGGCGTTGTCGACGTCCATTCGGGCCACGACCAGCGATCACGCCGACCAGTTGGACGCAGTGCGACGGTCCTTTCTCCAGGCGTTTCAGGCCGCATCGGGAACTTTGGAAAAGGCGATTGGAACCTGGGAATCGCAGCAGATGCAGTTGTCGAAACGTATCGACGAACGAATCGAAACCATCCTGTCGTCCGTTCACGGAGAACTCAGTTCGCTGCATGTCGAACAACGCCAGCAACTCGAGATGCTGGTGACGAGTCTGCGGGCAGAGTCGACGGCGTGGCGAACCGAACTCCAACAAATGGGTGGGCAACTCAGCGAACAATCGCAGCAGATGCAGCAGTCAGCCGCCGGCATTGCGGAAATCGTCCAGCAGACCGACGCACTGGAGCGTTTGCAGCAGCAGTTGTCCAACAATCTCGAAACGGTGCGCGTCGCAGAGACGTTCGACCAGACAATGCACAGTCTGAGCGCGGCCGTCCATCTGCTGACGGCACGCACGGGAAATCAGAAGGCGGCCTGACGCGCCCGGGACCCGATCTGCGGGGGCTTCGGCGGGCGACATCCACCAGAGGCTGGATGGAGATGGCATCAAGAAGACGCCTTGAGATTTCGGATTGCGAGGCCGCTGGTGGTCATCGTGTTTCGGACGAACGGGTTTTAGTCGGTTGCGTTTTGGACGAGCGGTAGAGCGAATTCTGTGAACTGGCATCCGGGGCAACATCAATGAGTCGATCGACGAAGCAGAACAGCCAGTCGGTCTCGTTGTTTCCATTCCTGGCGGTTCTCGTCTGCGCGATGGGAGCGCTCATTTTCCTGTTGATTGTGACCACCCGCCGCATTCGCTCGGACGCGGTCGCTTCGCAGGTGCAGCAACAGTTGCCGGTCGAAATGGTCGAGGAATCTCCGTCATTCCGCCCACTGCCGGAACCGCTGGCCCTCGAAGAAACTGTCAATCCGTTGCCGACAGAGCCGGCGTTCGTCCCTGCAATGGCCGGTCGGCCCGACCTGCGGGCCATCTGGGCCAATCGCGTTGGCGATCTTGAAGCCGATCGGGAACGGGTTCACCAGAAAATTCTCGCCGTCAAACAGGATTATGCCAGGGCCGTTGAAGAACGTCAGACCATGGTGCAGGGTCTCCGCGAAGAAGAACAACAGGCCGGCAATCTTACGAACCGAGTGCGCGAAGTCGAAGAGAAGCAGAAAGAGTTGGAAGCCGTTCGCAGGCCACTCGATCAACGACTGGTGTCGCTGAAGAAGGAAATGGCCGAGGCGCAAGCGCAGCAGA
>CALJUK010000193.1 GCA_937975745.1 uncultured Planctomycetaceae bacterium
CTCCTACGGCTCGGTGCGGGTTGCGGGTTTGACTCTGAGACAGGTCCAGCGAACGCTTCAGGAGTACGTCGGAGCTCGGGTTCGTAATGCCGAAGTCGCGGTTGCTCTGGCGGAGTTCCGTGGCGTTCAGCAGACGCGAGGCGAGCATCTGGTGCGCCCCGATGGCACGATCAGTCTTGGAACCTATGGCTGCGTCAACGTGACCGGTTTGACGCTGGCTCAGGCGAAGTATGCGATTGAGCAGCACCTCTCGCAGTATCTTCAGGACCCCGAGATCTCCGTCGACGTCTTCTCGTACAACTCCAAAGCTTACTACGTCATCCTGGACGGTGGCGGATACGGTCAGCAGGTCTTCAAGTTTCCCAGCACGGGAAATGAGACTGTCCTCGATGCCATTCAGCAAATCGGCGGTCTGCCTGCGGTCTCGTCGACCAAGCGAATCTGGGTCGCTCGACCGGCACCGGCGGGTCACAAGTGTCTTCAGGTTCTGCCTGTGAACTGGAAAGCGATCGTCATGGGCGGAGCGACCGAGACGAACTACCAGCTCTTCCCCGGTGATCGAGTGTACGTCGCCGCGGATCGATTCATTGCATTGGATAACTGGTTGGCGAAGCTCCTGGCTCCAATCGAGCGATTGTTCGGCATCACGCTCCTTGGCGTCTCCACCGTGCGATCCTTCTCCAGCAGCGGTGGAGTCGGAAACAACATCGGCTTCATCGGTGGGTTTTAACGTCGTCCTCGGCAAACGGTGGGCATCAGCCCACTGATGCTGATCCGGCTCGGGAGCTTGACAATCTCTGCTTCTGAGCCAGGATTGGATACAGGATATTCCCAACACCGGAGAAGGAGAAACAGGTAATGAAACGTTCCACGATGGCTCTGGCCTT
Source organism: uncultured Planctomycetaceae bacterium (assembly GCA_937975745.1). Classification (GTDB taxonomy): domain Bacteria; phylum Planctomycetota; class Planctomycetia; order Planctomycetales; family Planctomycetaceae; genus CALJUK01. The sequence continues at coordinate 888 of CALJUK010000193.1, forward strand.
CTGTCTGCTGGGGGTGGCTCAGTTGGCGAATGCTCAGGGACGGAATCAGTTCCGCGACTTTGGTCGGCTTTCGCGACGGCCTTCGTTCAGTCCCGCGCTGAATCTCGCGCGGGGGGGACTGGGAGCATTGGCGTACTACTCTCAGTTGCAATCCCAATCGCAGTTCGGCCAGCTTCAAGGACAGTTGGACGATCAGCGACGGATCCTCGGTGCCGATCCGCGCATCCGAAGCACGGGATTGCGTGCACGATTCTTCAACTATTCGCACTACTACAACTTCCGCAATTTCGGTCGCTTTGGGAGTGGCGGACTCGGCGGCGGTGCCAACGGTGGAGGCAATGGCTTCAATGCCGGCGGAAATGGAAACTTCGCGGGTGGGGGAGGTGCAGGAAACTTCGGCCGCGGAAACCGTGTCGGCATTCGAGGCGGAAACAATCGATAAACCACCTGAGCGACGCATGAGGCGTCGCCTCTGATTTCAAGCTCATCGTCTCAAGGACAGAGGGAAGGAGACCATGTCACGAGCACATCAATATCTTTCGAGGTTGGCGAAGATGACGCCAACCATTCTGGCACTCTGTCTCTTCCCGTCGACGGGTTGGAGTCAGGGCAATTGTGGTCCCGGTGGCAACTGTGGACCGGTGGTCAGCGGTGGACCGGCTCTGGTCGGTTGTGCTGAGTGTGGAACGATGGGGTGTGCCCCCTTCCACGCGAAATGTTGCGCTCCGACGAAGTACTTCTATGAAGGTCCGCCGCGCATCTGGTACAAGAAAGCGTGTCCGCGACCGATTTGTGACCCCTGTCACCTGCCGCACTACGGCTACTTTCGCACGTGCTGGCACAAGTGGCCCTGGCCACCGAACTGGTCGCACTGTCCCTGTCCGCCTCCGGGTGCAAAAGTGCCGGCGTCCACCGGGCGTTCTCCGGTTCTCCCCGAACCCGGTGAGAACGACGGCGGCAACAAAGAGGACAACAAAAACAACAAGCTCAAGGAAGAGGAAGCCCCCAAGCCACGACCGATCATCGGCTCGAAAGCTCCGCGACCTCTGCCCATCGGGCCTAAGACGGTTGCAGTCACTCCCACGCGAGGTGCACAGGAGGCTTCTTCGATCACAACCACTCAGTCGAAGCGCCCGGTCCAGGTGATTGGTCAACGGACGGTGATTCTGAACGTTCTGCCCGACGTGCTGGGGCCGATCGTTCCGGGCAAGACGCGAGTCGAGCTCTGGTACACCAAGGACGCCAAAAAGTGGCATCGCGACGAGATGATCGCTGAGCAGGGGCCTCCCTTTGAGGTGGAAATGCAGTCCGATGGAACTTACGGATTCACTGTGCGTGCGATGAATGAAGTTGGACGCAAACAGTTACCGCCACGCTCGGGCGACGCCCCTCAGATCTGGGTGGAAGTCGACACCCGCGCTCCGGAAGTGAAGATTCTTGGCCTGGTGTCGATGAACAG
>CALJUK010000194.1 GCA_937975745.1 uncultured Planctomycetaceae bacterium
GCTGTTTCGATTGAATCAGGTGATGCGGAGGATCAAACTGAAGCAGCTGCCTGACTCGGTGGAAGAGGTTATCGCAGCCGGTTGGACCATCGTGGCTGACCGCGTGACGGACCTTTTGCCACCTGATAAGTTTTGCCCCTCCACGCCCAATGAAGGACTTCACCGATGATGTACGGCTTGAACATGCTGCTCTGGACCGACGGCGTGACCGAAGAGCATTACGGTCTGCTCGAACAGATCCGCGAATGGGGTTACGACGGCGTCGAACTTCCGGTGTTCGACTTGAATGAGAAACTGTTCAAAGAAGTTGGCGGCAAGCTGGACGACATCGGCCTGGCACGGACTGGCGTGACCGTTTGCACGGCACACGAGAACCCCATCTCTCCCACGCCGGCAGTGCGGCAGGCGGGCCTGGATCGCTTGAAGCGGGCGATCGATGTCTCCGCAGCGGCTGGTGTGACGCATCTGTGCGGACCAATCCACTCGGCGCTGGGAGAATTCACCGGTTCGCGGCGGACCGAAGATGAATGGAAATGGGGGAAAGAGATTCTTGCCCAGGCGGCCGACCACGCGCAGCAGGCGAACATCACGCTGGTCGTGGAGTATCTCAACCGCTTCGAATGCTACTTCCTCAATTCCGCCGAAGATTGTGCCCGCTTCACGCGTGAGGTGAACCATCCTCACCTGAAGATGATGTACGACACGTTCCACGCCAATATCGAAGAAAAGTGCATCTCCGCCGCGGTAGCCGCCTGCCAGGACCAGATGGTCCACGTGCACATCTCGGAAAACGACCGCTCGACTCCCGGCGAAGGGGCCGTCAACTGGGACGAATCGTTCAAGGCGTTGAAGGCGGCCAACTATGATGGCTGGTTCACAATTGAAGCGTTCGGTCTGGCGTTGCCAGCATTAGCGGCCGCGACACGCATCTGGCGGAGAATGTTCCCCTCGGAAGAACATCTCGCCCGCCAGGGACTGGCCTTCATGAAGAGTCGCTGGGAATCTGCCTGACCGGTTCAGACGGACCGCATACCGGCCGAGCCCCGCTAGAAGCGGTTCCAAAACCTCTGTGTGCTTCGACTTCGTCCTGTAAATGCTGGCCGAAGACTCGCCACCAACCGGTTTTGAAACTGGTTCTAGAGGTCCGTTGGGCGACGGGCTTCGGCCGGGCCTTCAGCGGGACCTTCAGCCGTCGCATTGGACGGTGTGCTGTCGAAACCGGGATGGTCGGCCTGCCAGGTTCGCCAGAAGTCGGCAGCCCGGGTGTGTCTCCACAGGCTCAGGGCGTTTCCGACGTGACTGTAGAATGTGTAATGCCCCAAAATCTCGTCGGGCGTCTTCTCCAGCGTCGTGCGGATGATCCAGTCGGCTGCCTTCTCGATCATTTCTCGTGGCGGATGCAGTTCCTGCGGTGCAATCGCGAGCCATTCCAGGTGATGGCCGGTGGCGATCACGCTGCGATAGGGTTCGTCTTCACCGGGATCGGTCAACGCGGCTGCTCCCCGTTGCCAATCGGGCGGCCAACGACCGTCTTCAAACTGGCAGGCAGTGATTAAGTCGCGAACGTTCTCCAGATAGGCATAAACCTGCGTGTGCATTTCCGGGGAGAGAAGATGGTATGTCTCGTCCAGGCGGATCAGTGCCATCAGAGAGTAAACGCGGTGTGTCCCGACACAAACTCCGAATCGCTTGTCGCCCCGCATGAGGCGTTCAGCCAGCAGATCGAACGACATCACACGGCCTTCACCGTTCTGCCAGCGATGCGTTTCCGGGAACCACAGCGCGAAGGAGAGCGTCGTCCACTCGGTTTCGCGTTCGTCCAGCTGAAAGTCACGGACGGCTTCCTCGATCGCGTCTTTGATTGTCATCGAACGTGTCGGTGTGAAGATCGGTTCATCGCGGGGAATGCCAGCCTCGGTGAGACACGCCAACCAGTGGTCATGGTGGACTGAAGAGTAGGCATTGCTTCCCCAGCGAACGGCCACGCCGTCGGGCCTGTCCATCAGCAGCGGCAGTGTCTCCTGATCCCACGAGGCCAGAAACTTTCCGTGGTCGACCAGGAATTCCTTCATTTCTTCCCCGGAAAGGACCTCGGGGTTCTGGAACGTGGCATCGATATGCCAGGTCCGCAGAGCGTGCTCCACGTGGTTGGGCTTCAGGTGCTTCCGCGGGAAACGGGGCAGAATTTGCTTCAGGACATCAGCCAATTCTTCGTCGCTGACGATCGATGGTTCGTCGTACAAGGGAGCGATCAGGATGCCGCGTTCGCGGGGAACTTCGACCGGCTGAATCAACTTGTTCCCGGTCAGAAACCGGCGGGATTCGACACTGGCCTGTCCGGTCCCCAGAGACAGCGACACGGCCGCGGCAACGACTACGAGAACTTGGACGGCGATGAATCCGGCTAGTGAAGGACGCTTCCGCATGGTGATCGCCTTTTCGGCAGTGACTGAGCAATGCTGATTGAAAACTCGGGTTCGAACCGCAAACGTCGTTCGTCGGGACAGGGACGATTACAAGATGGGCTTTCGTCGGGTAAAGATCGAGGCGAGATCGTCCTCGTAGGCCCGCTGACAGTGGGCATCTTGTTCGAGCGATTTGATCATTCGCTCGTTGCTTTCCTTGTGGATGACGATTGTATTGGCTCCGTAGCGGTCCAGGAGCGTCTGCCACTCCGAACGCATTCCGATGATGTTGATGTAGTCGTTCCAGACTTCTTTGGGAATCAAGTGGGCATGCGAGGCAATCAACAGTTGTATGCCGGGAGGCCCCTGGAACAGCAGATAGTCGCCCCATTCGTAGGTGTTGAACACCAGACCCTGGGGCGGATGTTCGTTGAGATACTTTGCGGCGGCGACCGGTGTCTGTCGCGAAACACTGCGGCTCAGCTCCGGCTGGCGGCCGTGCATGATCGCTGTCCCAAAGGGCGTGAAGGAAAAGAAGATCCACATCAGACCGATCGCCACGACGGACCACTTGCCAGCCGGTTCGGGCTGTTCGAGCGGTTCGTCCGGCGGATTGTTCCGCAGTCGGCTGCGCTGCCAGGCAGACCAGACGGCGTGACCGTGGACAGCCAGCAAGAAGGCAGCGAGCGGAGTCCACCAGATAATCATCCGCGAGTTCCACAAGGCGGAAAGGCCAAAACCGACCAGGAGTAAGGCCTCGGTCAGGCTCACGCGGC
>CALJUK010000195.1 GCA_937975745.1 uncultured Planctomycetaceae bacterium
GGACTTCGGAAGGCATGGGCGACCCCCCCAGTCGAGTAACCGAGCCAGTTGCGTTAATGATTGGCTCAACGCCGAATTCTCGATAGATACTCACACAGACCTGCCAGGCGAAATGGGGTGTGGATACGCGTCACTCGGTTTAGTGGTTGTGATGCATGTGGAACAGCATGCTCTTCTGATCACCCTTCGCGTAGACATAGGCAACCAGATCCAGAATCTCTTCTTCGGTCAGCTTGTTCAGCAGGCCGAGCGGCATGATCGACGTCGGTGACTTGACGCGTTCATCAATCTCGCTTTTCTTGACGACAAGCGGAGCCGCCTTGGCCAATGGGTCAATCAGAACCTTGACCTCGGAGTCGTTTTCTTCGAGGACCATACCCGTGACGACTTTGCCCGATGCGAGAACGAACACGTTCGACTGGTATTTCTCGGCGATCTCTTTCGACGGTTCGAGGATGGACCGCAGAATGTGGTCTGTGGTGTGCTTCTTCGGGTCGAGCTTTGTCAGGTCGGGTCCCAACTCTTGCCCTTCTCCGTTGAGCTTATGGCAGGCGACACAGTTGGCCACGCGGAATAAGGTCCGTCCGACTTCGAATGATCGGCCGTGTTTCAGCTTCGCGATCGGTCCGCTCAGAGCGTCGAACTTCCACTCGGTATTGCGAGACAGAAATGTCAGCAGCTCGTCATGGATCTGCAGTGGGTGAGCAGCAAGGTAGGCCTCTGGATTGGCCAGATAGGCCTGCAGATCCTCGACGACGTACAGGGCGCCATGCATCCGCCGCCAATGGCCCGGGAACGAGCAGACATACGGGTACACCCCTGGTTGGTTGGGAACGTCGTACGTCAACGCTTGTGACTGGCCCGGCTCGAGCAGTTTGCTGGCCAGCAGAACTTTGTTCGAGCGGGGAATATAGTTCCGATCCTTGGCATCAGGGTCACGCGCCGTCTCCTCTGCCAACTGGCCGATCTCTGCAAGAGAGCCCGGCTCGACGATCGCGAAATTGTGTGGCATGTGGTCGGAATTCGAGAACCGGAACTCGACCGGTCGACCGGCCTGGACGACGATGGTCTCCTTATCGTAGATCATCCGGGCCGGAACAGTCCCAATCGCGATGACACGGACGTCGAGATTGTCCAGGCGTGCCAGCACAGCCTCGGCCCGGTCTGGTGACAGGCGGGTCGACAACGCTTTCACCAATGCGACAGCGTCCAAGGCCGGACCGCTGTTGCGATATTGAGCTGGCATCTCGCTGAGGTAACCGATCAGATTGTCGACCAGACCGTCGAGCCCCTCTTTCGGCCATGAGTTTTCTGGAATGGTTCGCAGAACAGCAATGGCGGCCGGACGGCTGCGATTTGCCGTCACAAGTTTCGCGAGGTCGACGAACTTCTCGTCGTCATGGCCGGGGATCGACGCCAGCGAGCGAATGGCAATGTCATGGAGTGTCTCGGTATTGCCTGGCAGGATGAGGTCCTTCTTCCCGATCTTCTGCCTCGCCAGGCCGGGGCCCGACCAGTTGACGACCAGACCGTCACCGCCACCGTTATCAAAATACGTCACGGTGATCGGATAGGTGCCGGCAGGAAGGTCGACCATGCCGGACCGTTCTACCATGCCGTGCAGCCCATCGTTGTTCACAACTATCTGGTCGCCGATGTAAAGCCGCGATCCATCGTCCGACTGCGTGAAGAACGTGTACTTGCCAGACTTCGGGATACCGATCATCCCTGTGAATCGGAGGGCGAACTTGTCGGCCGGCTTTCCCTTCGGAACGTAGAAGGCGATCTCCGGAACGACCGTTGTTACCTGCGGTTTCAGTTTCGCAAGTGTTTCGACAGCGACATTGTTCGGGCTTGGCTGAAAATATTCGACCTGAATGCCCGGTTGCAGCAGCGATCCCCCCGAGGCTTCGGCTTTGAGATTGGGCGGGAGTTCGAATGCCAGCGAACGCACGCTGGGATACAGCTTGCTGCGGATGTCATCCTTTGAGATGGATGGCACAGCGGCGAGCAAATCGTGCAGGCTTTCCTTGCTCTTGGAGGCCGTGAATAGCGCGTTCGCGCCCGTGCCGTCCGCTGTCATCAATGCGGCAAAACCAAGTCGACGGGTAGCGGCATTCCGGCCCCGGATGGAGAGGTCCTCCAGTTGCCCGCGGACGTCTTTCAGGGCCTCTGCTGGCGCTTCTGTCAGCAATTGGCCGAGATTCCCCAGGTTCGACGTTCTGCCGGTTGCGTCGGCGTCTGTGATCAATGTCAGCAGTAGTGAGACGGAATCCTTCTTTTGCAATGCGGCCAGACCGTCCAATGCCTCGCGGAGGGATTGCACAGGAATGTTCTGCCGATTGAGGACGGCTTCGTAGACGGCAACGGTTCGTTCCAACTTCAGCAGGTCTGCCACGCTGGCATTTCGCAGTGCGTAGGCATGTGCGGCCGCAGAAAGCGGCTGGCCGGCTTGGATCGCATTGTGAACCACCTGGTCGACGCGCAGTTGTCCTGTGGCGTACGTCAGAACGGTGTCGAGTTCCGGATCTGTCGGACGGGTTGCCACTTCGAAGACAACCTCCGCGGCTTCCGGTCTTCCGAATGTCACAGCCGCTTTTACGGCTTCGGCCCGGACGAGCGGTTCGTTGTCGCGGGCCGCCGACAGCAGCAGATCTTTCCAGTTTGCGACACGCTCTCCCCAGTGACCCAACGTCCGGATCGCAGCCGAGCGAACACGTGGTTCATCCGCCTGGACGACAGTGTTGAGAAGCGAGGCATTCGGCCAGCGGAGTTCTTCGAAAACCCACAGACACTCCAGCAAGGCCTGGGCGTCTGTCGGGTTCTTGACGTCGAGTGACTCTGCGAACGTGCTAACATCTCGAACAACATCGGCTTCATCACGGCCGGTCAATTCAATCCGGGCGCGATAGCGGAAGGCATTGACTGGCGAGAGGAATGTCTGGCAGACCTCGCTGATTGGTGTGCCCATCAGTTCCGGTTGCCTGACGAGTGGGCGATTCTTGGCGGTCACGCGGTAGACTCGGCCATGCTCGTGGTCACGGTTGGGGTCCCGCATGTTGTGCTGCATATGGCCGATCAGCGCATTGGACCAGTCCGACACATACAGGGCGCCATCGCCACCGATCTCGAGGTCGGTCGGACGGAAGTTGGGATCGTCAGAGAGCAGGATCGGCTCGATTTCCTCACAGGTGATGTCGGCTCCGTTGTACTTCACCTCATGCTGCAGGACTCCGAGCACGCCGATCGCATTGCAGATCAGAAAGTTCCCCTGGTTCTTCTCTGGGAAATGACTACTGGAAAGAATCCCCGTTGCGGCGACGGGCCGAACCCGCTTCTTGAACCACTGCTTGTTTCCCTGACCTTTACCGATGTTGACGTACGAGCCGGTTCCACTTGTTCCGTCATTGGCAAACTGAAAGCCCCAACGATCAAAGACATCACCGTGCGGATTGGGTCCAATCGGGAAGTGGAACTCCATCTCGAAGGTCCGCGGATTGAATCGGTGGACGCCGGTCTGTGTAGAACGGTACGTGCGGGTGGGCGTTTCCATCGTGGCGACATTGAAGATGCCCCGCGACCAGTACATCCAGCCGTCGGGGCCCATCACCATCGCGTTGGCCGAATGATGCGTATCCGCGCTGGAGAGTCCCTGCAGAATGCGAACCTGGTAGTCGGCCTTCAGATCGCCATCGGTGTCTTTCAGGAACCAGAGTTCCGGCAAGGCGGCAACGATCATTCCGCCATTCCAGAATTCAAAACTGGTGACGCTATTCAAATGGTCGGCAAAAATCACGCAGCGGTCGGCCACGCCGTCACCGTCATCATCAGGCAGGCAGATAATGCGGTCGCGGCGAGGTTCGGTTGGGTTCCAATGGGGATAACTGGGCCAGACCGAAACGAATAGCCGGCCGTTCGGATCGACGGCCATCTGTACCGGGTTGACGAGTTCGGGAAACATCTTTTCGTCGGCAAACAGGTTGGCCTGCATTCCCTCGGCCAGAGTCATCTTCTGGATGGCTTCCTTGCCGTCAAGATACGTGTAACTTCCGTCGGCCAGATCACCTGGTTTGTTGGTTTGAACGGCCAGTTCGTCCGGCAGATTGTCGTCTCTTACCTCCAGGTCTCCGCCGCGGGCGATGGCCCAGATCCGCTTGTCGCGGTTGGCCGTCTTCACATCAAAGATTTCCATCTCGCGCATCATGACGTCGGCGTTCGACTGCCCGAACCAGGCCAGTTTCGACCGGCCACCGAACACGTTGTAGCCGTCGACGACCCGGTAGCGGCTGAACCACTCGTAGTTCTTCTCAAGCACGGCCTTTCGCAGCCGCTGCAGTTCCTGCTCGCTCTTCGTGATGGATGCGGCAGCGAACAAGTCTTTGACAACAACCTCCGCGACGGCCCGACCACCATGGGGCAGGAGGTGAATGCCGTTCATCGTCAGCGGTGAGTCGGCGGTCTGGTAGAGTTTCTGCGTCGGGTCAAACAGGTTGACGAACACGACGCTCG
>CALJUK010000196.1 GCA_937975745.1 uncultured Planctomycetaceae bacterium
CCCCCATCCAGGCAGACGAGTTGAAAGCGTTTCGGGCCGCTTTTCGACAGCATACTTCCACTGCTTCGACGATCGTCGTGACCGGGTCGTTGCCGGCCGGGACTCCCTCGACCTACTTTCGAGAGTTGCTCGCAGGAACGACGGCGAAGACCGTCCTGGACATTCGCGGGCTCGAACTGCAGGAGGCGTTGGCAATCGGACCGACTGTCGTCAAACCGAACCGCGAGGAACTCGGCATGACAGTCGGTCATGAACTGACGACCGACGAGGACCTGCTCCAGGCGATGAGGCAGCTCAATGCCGCAGGTGCCGAGTGGGTCATCGTCAGTCAGGGACCGGAACGCCTCCTGGCCAGTTCCCTTTCGGAGCTGTATGAGTTCCTGCCTCCTCAGATGCCCGTGGTCAATCCGATCGGGTGCGGAGATTGTTTGACGGCCGGAATGGCCTACGGTCTGGAGCAGGGACGCAGTCTGACCGAGGCCATTGCACTGGGGATTGCTGCCGCGTCACAGAACGTGCAGCAGATCCTGCCCGCGCGGCTGGACCGGGATGGTCTTGAGGAACTGGCAGCATCAATTCGCGCGCATGCCCTGTGAGGTTGCGTGAGAGAGCGACGACAGGAAAAGGCGTAACCGTGGCTGCACGCGACGAAGTTCTCGCGATCGAAAATGGTCTCCGCAAGGTCGGGGGAACCGTGCTGCTCGATCACGTCAGCCTGTCCATTTCCCGGGGAGAACGCTGGACTCTGCAGGGGCCAACCGGTTCCGGCAAGACAGTCCTGCTGCGGGCGATGGCCCTCTTGGATCCGCTCACAGGCGGCCAACTCCGGTTCGAGGGAGGCCCCCTTGCAGCAGACCACATTCCCGCCTTTCGCCGGCGGGTCATCTATCTGCAGCAACGCCCCGTCTTACTGGAGGGAACGGTCGAGCAGAACCTGGCGGAGGTGTACTGTTACCAGTCAGCGGCCGGAACCCGCTTTCATCGTCAGGACGCCATCGAGTGTCTCGCCGTGTTCGACCGGCATGAGCGTTTTCTCGATCGGTCCTGTTCGGATCTCTCCGGTGGCGAATCCCAGATCGTCGCCTTAATTCGGGCCGTCCAACTCCACCCGGACGTCCTGCTGCTGGACGAGCCGACGACTGCTTTAGACCGGGAGAGTACGGAGATTTACGAAGCGTTGGTCAATCGCTGGTGGGACGAAGCGTCTGACCGGCGATCGTTCGTGTGGATCAGTCACGATGTGGCGCAGCGCGAACGGATGGCCAAACGGGTTGCCCTCATGCAACATGGCCGATTGACGATTCTTTAGGCTCGCCAGTGGTTCATTCCGCAGGCGACTATTCGTTGTCGGAATAGCGGGCGCTCGCAACCGATCGGTTGGCCGGTGGCCCGAATGTCGGATTCCCCGCAGTAGACCCGGCGCTTCCCGAACTGGCGCTTCGCGATCCGGTGCTTTCCGATCCGCCGTACGAGGCCGCCTGAAGTGACGGTCCCGTGGGCAGAGACTTGCCGGAAGTCGTCCGAGTCGGACTCGATTGCAGACGATCCGAGACGGTCGATTGCAGGATGTCTGGCTGCGGCGAGCTGCTGTCGGCCTCCGGGTTTGGTCCGGCTGCTCCCAGGAGCGTCGGTTTGGACTGCTGTGGGAAGGCGCGAATTGTCGTCAGGATGTGCTTCCGCTGTTCGAACTCTTGCCCGTCAGCCAAGGTGACAGCCATGTCGATGTAGCGCTCAATCTCCGACCGAATAGGCAGCCCGGTTTTACGGTCGATCACACAGTTTCCGAAGCAGTGCCCACCCCGGACGGAAACGGCTGTGCCTGAAGAAGTCTGATCGGGCGGCCCGAATGTTGTCGAAGGAGCAACCGTTCCCAACACATCGACCTGCGCGACCTCCTCAGAAAGTTCGCGGAGTAGATACCGCTCGTCGAGGACCATCGGAATTGGCTGCACAACCTGTCGGCGGCGTGACCAGGAGTCGCCGACGGCAACGGCTGTCTGACCGGCGTTGCCTTCGACGTTGTACGGCAGCAGGCCAATACTGTCGTCGACAAAGTTCGCGATGCCGTCGTCTCCGGCAGTGGAGGCCAACGCGTGGAGCACCTGCTGTCGTTGTTCCACCGGAACACGCTGCAAACATCGTTTGAGGAAGTCCTGAAAGCCGACCAGTTCGACGATTCGGTTATCGGCACCCACCCAGAACGAGAAACCGTTATCGACCATCCCCTGGTACGAGACGACTTCCAGAGGGAGGTTGTCCGCTGGCTGGGACGAGTCGAATTCGATCTCGTCATCACCCATCTTGCGACTGTACCGCACCCGCTGGTAACGGACACTGAAGCGATTGCTTCCTTCGCGGATTTCCTCGACGGTCATCGTCAGTAGAATTTCCAGTCGAGAGGTACTTTCGATGAGGCCCTGGCTTGTCGGTTGTGCCAGAGTTTGCTGCACTGTCTTGATGAGCGGGAAGCGGTCGCCGACCTTTAGATTCAAGCGGATCGACTCAGTCGTCGAGGCCGGGTTGTCCGTGGGGGGTGCGTTGGCCTCTTGGACGGGTGTCCCCGCCATTTCGGGGAACTCGGCGAGAAACTCGTCGTCACTCTCGCCACCCCAGCCACAACCGAGAAAGCCGGTCAGCAGCAGAAAACCGATTGCAGACTGCCAAGTGTTGAGTCGCACCATGATTGACTCTCGTCGTTTCGACCGGGTTGGGACGGACACGAATAGCGCCCACTCGCGGGCACACTTTGACGACTGCTGCCGACCAAAGTGACCGGCAGTGCGCGAAATCTCCGCAGCGACGGTGAAGATCCGCCGCCCAAATCGGGGCGGAGCATATCACGTTGTCAGAATCCCGCAAAGACGTGTTCGCCGCCGTGTCGAAGCGGCAGGAAAGACGTTCCGGGAGGTGGAGGCTCGCTCGACCACAAAATCGCTGCTGGTCGAAAGAACCACCGTGATCTATCTTCAAAGGACAGATTCACCGACGGTGGGACATTCAGAGAAGAGAACACACAAATGTATTGTACGCTGAGGCATGGATCGAGATGACACCTCTCCTGGAAGGCATCTCCGAATGGGTATTCCATTCGCTGCATGCGAACTCTCGCTCCGGATTTGTCCTCCTCTGGTTCGCGTGCTGCCTGGCTGACGTTGCCCTGGGGATCGGACTGGCGGCCGTCCTGCGGACTCTGCTCCCCGCCCCCCTGCCGGGAAGCTGGCTGCTGCCTGCGGCGTTCTCGGCGAGTACTTTTCTGTTGGCAGCCGGCAGCTTGACGCTGCAGTTGAGCTTGCGAAATGTGCAGCGGGAAAGGCAACGACTTTTTCGGCAGAGGCTGCGGTGGGCCGTGGTTGCCGGCACGCTGTTTCTCGCGGTCCAGTGCTACGCTTTAGGGGGCCTGTTGGCCGGTCAGCCCCGCACCCCCTTCAATGCATCAACCAGCGCACAGGCGTTTGCCTTCGTACTGGCGTCATTGCATGCAATGCACTTCGCCTTGGCGTTGGTCTGCCTGTTGTATGTCACGCTGTTGGCATACCAGGGTCGCTACGATCACGAGTACTACTGGGGCGTCTTGGTGTGTACGATTTTCTGGCACACGCTGGGAGTTGCCTGGTGCGGAATTCTCGTGGTCTACGTCCTTTCGGCAGCATCGGGCTTCGTTCCATCCCCGTGATCGGACTTCCCCAGGAAGTCCACGGGCCATTCTCCGACAGAGAGACGACCGCTGTTGAAAAATCCCCCCGCG
>CALJUK010000197.1 GCA_937975745.1 uncultured Planctomycetaceae bacterium
AGTCGGAGATTCTGCCGGTAGGTGAAACGCTGATGCGTTCCCTGCGGCCTGAGCGGAGAGTCCATCTGGAAGTTCCAGCCGAGTTGGCCTCGTTGCGGCGGACCGAATTGCAGGTCAGTTCGGCTGAGCAGCGACTGCTCGCGACGGTGAATGTCCACCCGCAACAGATCGCCACGGAGAGTTTCGCGGAATTCTCTCTGACCGAAGATCACCTGATCGTGACACAGCGGATCGTTTACGACGTCTCGTACGAACGACTTCCGCAGGCCCGGCTGTTTGTTCCGACACCGATTGCCGACAGTGTCCACTTCACAATGGCCAATGGCGAAGCCTTGCCTGTCACCTGGAATACGCTCGACATCGAAGGCCGCAAACAAGCTCGAATTGTCTTCCCGGAACCGAGGATTGGTCGGTTCACTGTCATCGCCGTGTTCCCGATTCCACTTCCGACGACTTACCAGTCGGGAGGCGTGGCCGAAGTTCAGGTTCCGTTGGCACAGTCATCGGATGCACCATTTACTTCGTTGCAGTTGGGCGTCCGCCCTGACAGTGGCGTCAAAGTGAATGTCCTCGGCGATGGTTGGGAACGCCGTTTCACGATGGAGCATGACGACCTGTGGCGAATTGCCGGTTCTCCTGGTTCGGTTCTGATGCAGTTTGATGACCGCCGCGCGGCGCCGGCCCAAGACTTCTCTGTACCGAAGGCTTTCATTCGAACGGTCATCGACGCTCAGGGTCAGCCTCAGTCGCGGGCTCAATTTCGTGTGGAGGGAGTTGCCTCGTCGATCCTGCTGTCCGTCCCGAAAGATATCCGGATCGAAGGGGTCTGGTGGAACGCAAGGCAATTGGCAGAGGAGGCGTTGCAACCAGTTCCGGGCGACGATCAGAAATTCCAACTGATGATTTCTGATGTCGGTTTCGAAGGTCGTAACCTGCTGACGATCGACTTCCACCCCAAGACCACGCGTCAGCCCTCGTGGTTGACTGAGCAAACCTTGTCCGTTCCCCAACTGGCATCGGACGTCTGGGTGGCGCGGACACTGTGGGAGTTTGTCCTCCCGTATCCAAACCACTTGTTTACGGAACCAGCCGGACTGTCGCCGCAGTTCCGCTGGCAGTTCGACCGCATTCTGTTTCGCCGTGTCACATTCCCCGAAGTCCAGGACTCGCAGGCCTGGTTTGACGCCAGTCAGGGACCGGACGGACCCGTCGGATTCCAGAGTGGCAATCACTATAAATTTCTGCGGTTTGGATCGGCGACAGAGGCAAGATTTTACACGATGGGAAGGTCGGGAATTGTTCTGCTGGGTGCCGGCCTGGCATTGATGCTGGGTGTCACGCTGCTGAAGATTCCCGCGACTCGCAACATTCTCACGCTGCTGGTCCTGGGTTTCCTGACGGCATTAGCGGGCCTGTGGTATCCGGCACCGGTAGAGGTCCTGCTGCAGCCCGCATTGCTGGGGCTGACACTGGCTTGCCTCGCCGTTCTGATCGATACGCTGGTCAAACGCCGCGCACCGGCCGCCGGAATGCTGACCATCTCGACTCCCAGCGATTATCTCAGTGCCAAATCGTCCGTCAGTCGGCAACAGGTCAGCGGCGCCGGTGATGACGAAGTCACCGAGGTCCGCAATCGGCCTCTCTCTTCAGTCCGCGAACCCGTCTCCTCTGCCGAGTCAGGGGGACATCTATGAACCCGCCGAGTCACCGAGCGGCCTTCGCAGTGACTTTGGGGGGGGGGCTCTGCGGAATGCTGTTGAATGCAGGACTGGCGTTGACCGTCATGACGGTGGTCGCGTGGACTGGCACTGTTCAGGCCGATCCCAAACCCGTCAAAGAACCGTCCCACGAAATCAAGCAGATTCTTGTCCCGTACGACGCGCCCGATCAGTGGCCCGCCGGCAATTGGCAGCCGGTCAGCCGTGACCTCTTCGAACGCTTTCTCTCCCAGCGGCAGATGCAGTCGCATCTTAAGCCGCCCGCCGCGGGGATCAAGCGGATGACGTACCGGGCAATCTTGCAGGGGGACACGCTACAGAACGGCCACTTTGATGCGGACATCCGCCTGACCGGACAGCAACCGCAGTTGATGTCCCTTGGTTCGATCAACCTGTCGGTTTCCCGCCTGCATTGGGACAACACAATCCCGGCTGTCTGGGGAAACACTCCGGAGGGTTCCCCCGTCGTTTCGGTCGTTCCCGGTAACAGTCATCTTTCGGGAGAGTGGTCGCTACGGGGAAAGCGATCGGCCGAAGGAATCGAGTTTCGGGCCGTCTTCGCCCCGGCACTGGTGAGCCGACTGGAACTACAGATTCCCCATGGGAAACAACTTCTCTGCGGTCAGGGGACCGTCACCGGTCCGATTCCGCACGACGGCGATGTCGATGGGGAGGAAGGTTTTGACACGTGGATCGTCGACCTGGGAAGCGATCCCGTGGTTCGACTTTCAATCCGCAACCAGCAGCCAGCTGCGCGAGCGCCCCAGTTGATGGTCAAGCCGGATGTCTCGTACGTAGTCCAGCAGGACGGTCTACAGGTGCAGACGACGTTCGACCTGAATGTTCTGCACTCCGCGATCGATTCACTGACGATTGCCGTCCCCGCTTCGATGCAAATTCACGCCGTCGAGTATGGCAACGAAACCCCTTTGCATTGGGAGCAGATGCCCGCGTCGGTGGAAGGGGCTGAAGTTCAGGCCCACTATCGCATCCAGTTTCCCGGGGCAATCCTTGGGAAGGCCCGATCGCTGCGCGTGCGTGGAATTTCTCCGCTGATCACCGAACGGACGATGCCCCTGCCGAGAGTCACTGTTGACCAGGCCACGTTTCTGACCGGGGAAGTTCAGCTCCGCGTCAGCGATCCGTTGCAGCTTGACGACTTGCAGCTCGACGGTGCCCGACAGACCGAAATGCTGGCTGACGCCGCTGCGACCGAAACCTATCGCTTCCAGCAATACCAGCCCGAGGCCGAAATTCGCGTGCGGTTCGGCGAGCCTCCTCTGGAGAAGAACGCCAACGTCATTCTGAATTTTCTGCCTGCCAACGACGAATGGACACTGACAGCCGACGTGCGGTGGGAAGCCTTATCCGGATCGACATTCGGCAGCGACGTGGCCGTGCCCGATCAGTGGGAGGTGACCGACGTCCGAGCGGCGGCTGCTGGCACTGGAGATTCGATCTACTGGGAAGTCCGCACGGACGACAGTGGTGCAAAGAAAGTGGCTGTCGAGTTCGTCCAGGCACTGGATCCGCAACATCCGATTTCCGTCCGCATTACGGCCCGGCGTCTGCCGCCCGCTTCGAGCCAGCCGCAACCCCTGCCGGTGTTTCGACCGCTTGGCTGCCGCGACCTGCAGACACTGACCACGATCTCGCACCCGGCTTCAATTTATGTCGAGCTGATTCCCGATCCGAGTTTTCGGGTCATCACACTGGCCGAAGCGGCTCCCGCGTTTCAGCAATTGCCCTTGTGGGCAGAGCTCTCGCAGAATGGGAGCCCGGACATAGTGTTGCAGTCGGACTTGGCTGAGTTTGCGGGCGAATCGGTCATCCACCAGACCCGTTTGCCTGTCGACGTGCGAGGCCGCGTTGACGTGGAACTGACCGGAGAACGAGTTCTGGAACTCATCACGCTCCGCTGTATTCCGACAACCGAACCGATCGATCGGCTGCTGGTGTACCTGAACTCGGAAAGCGCCGCACCCGTGTGGACGCTGGTCAACGAACAAAACTCCACACTGGATGCGCGCAAACTTCCCACGGCCAATCACGCTGACTGGCAACTTCCCACTGAGGGAGAGTTGTGGGAAGTGTTGCTTCCTCGGCTGACCGAGGGGGAATTCCAACTCCAGACGATGCGGACCACTCCCTTCGACAACGAGCATCGTGTGACGCTGGTGTTCGTCCCGATGGCGCGTAATTTCTCTGGCCGTGTGACACTTCTGGAACAGGGGACTTCCGCTGTGGTGACACCGGTAGGAATTGTCCCATCCGCCATCGGCGATCGAGAACCACCAACTGATGGCAGCCGAGCCCCCGCCGAGCGATGGCGCGCCTGGGAGTACCGACGTGCTTCCGATCGGCTGGTTTTGTCGGCCGTCGGATCTGCGGACCAGACCCGCGACCGGGGTTTGGCTTCGTTTCGGTTGGATTCGGTGCTGGCAACCGATGTGAGTGGCTATCACACGCATGTGGCCCGGTACGAGTTCGAAGTCTTTCGCCCACGGACAGAGTTTCGCTTCCGGCTTCCGGACGGCTGCGAACTGGTCGACGTCCGCGTTGACGGCGTAACGTATCGCCCCGGTCAGAAGGATGGATTCGCCGCTGTCGTGCTGCAAAGTCCCTCCGAGAGGTCGGTTGTCGAGTTGGAATACCGCACAGTCTCGTCTCCTGGAATGATGGCGACCCGGGTCGATGTTCCGCTTCCCGAGGTCTCCCAAGACGTACTGGAGTTTCGTTGGGCCTTCGCCCTACCGCCGGGAGCCCGCGTC
>CALJUK010000198.1 GCA_937975745.1 uncultured Planctomycetaceae bacterium
TCGGCCTGATCGGCTGCCGACGACGACGCAACAAGACCACCAAACTCGCCGCCTGACGTCTGAACTCATGCGAATCCCGACGCCGCCTCCGGGCGGCTCTTGCTTTCGCGAGATCGCCAAGCGGCACGGCGGGGCCGAGAATACCGGGATGCGCAGCGACCCATAGGCGGCCCGCGAGTTCCGCGATGCGGACGTGGAATTGGAGTTCATCACCGACGGCACGAGCGTGAACACGACGACCGGCTGGCGGGAAATGATGTTGGTCATCTCTTCCAAGCGGGACCGCGGCGAAAACTGAACCTCGCGGCATGACGGTGCTTGACGGCAGAGCGTCTTTGGCCGGCTGACTCATCTCAAGCGAAGGGAGCGCTGCCGAGGCGATTCGCGTTGCGAGGCGATTCGCGTTGCGAGGCGATTCGCGTTGCGAGGCGATTCGCGTTGCGACCGGGATGAATCCACCCCGGAACGGTTGATTGAGCGACCAGGTCTAGTTATCTTCAACGACATATGGGAGGAGTTTTCTCTCGAACCACGGCGAAAGACGGGTCGCTCAGAACATCGTTTCTCCCGTCTTCAAGTGGATCCCAACCACAGCGGGCACCGCTTTCGGGATCCCCAGCGATGCGCCAGCATCGGTGCCTCCGATCCGACGTCCACTTTTTGAGGTTTGGAGAATCGAATGAAACGGGCCACCAATCTTGGGCAATTGCGTTCCCATCGTCATTCACAGGCGTCAACTGCCGTGGCCCGGTCAAATGACCGACCTTCGGCCGTGTGCAGCAAACCGGAGCGATTCGGCCTACTGCTGGCACTCGTTTGTCTTGCCTCGTTCGTCGCAAACTCGACTCCCGCCCGGGCCGGAGTGGTTGTCGACGGTGACCTCTCAGATTGGGGAATCTCTGTCAAAGACAGCAATGCCAGCAATTTCAATGGATTGAGTTTTCCCCCCAAGACAGGAACAACCAGCTTCGGATCGTTCGATTACGATTACTTCCTTGAAGACACGAACGACAACAGCAACAACTATTCCGTCGGACCCAACGCGGGAGGTCAGAATTTCGACGCCGAGTTCCTGGGGGTCGGTACTGATGATACCCGACTAGTGATTGCGATCGTCTCTGGCCAGCGTCCGGATAACCACGAGGACAAGTTCTCTCCGGGCGACATCATCATCAACACCGACCAGGGATACATCGGTGTGGAAGTGGGCGGAGGCTACGGCCACAATACAGGCGGAATCCTCGGAGCGATTGAGGAAGGTGCACCTGGCTCAACCTACGCCCTCACCAACAATGGTTTCACGAGAGGTGTTGTCAACAGCGACGGCTCGTCCAGTGGGGATACCTCGGGCACGGTCGATATCCACACGGGCGGAACAGCGCCGATCTTGATCGGCTCAGCGCAGAAGGCGGGAACCGTTTGGAAGGATCCAACATTGATTCTCGATCCGATTGCAGATCCCACTTCGGTTGTTCAGCAGTTGAGCGGCGGCCAGTTGGTGGGAACGGCTGACTATTACTTCTCTCGTGATTTTAAGACGAGCCAAATCGACGGCACCGTGATCAGCCAGCACAGTATCATCGAGGTCGCCATTCCCTACTGGATGCTGTCGGGGCTGACAATTCAATCGATCGAATGGGCCCCTTCATGTGGCAATGACCTCCTGAAGGTGCAGCCCGGCGTGTCGATTCCCGAGGTGACGCTTCTGCCCGTCCCTGAGCCCTCTACACTCGCTCTGCTCGGCATGGGTGGCCTCGGCACCATCGGCTGGCGGCGGAAGAGGAATAGAAGGATCGCCGTCTAGTCGCAACTCGTTTCGTTACCCACGCCGCCTCCAGGCGGCGTTTTCTTTTGCGCAGTACCGAGGCACCGGTTGCAGGCGGCAATCGATCGATCTCGACCGCGCTGTGAATAGATGCTGAGGGAGTGCCGTTCGCGCCCGCCCAACTGTCGGCAAACATCGACGGCCACGGCAATCGCACGTTGAACCGGATTCTTTCGACCTCGCCTCGCTGAAGAGCCTGCAGCGTGCTTCGCGTTCAACGCAGCGTCCGTCGCTGCAAGTTCATGTCAATGAGTCCAGCCTGGGCAAGCAGAAAGCTGATCGAATGATTCCCGTGATGCTGCTGCCAATCCCCTTACGAACGCGCAGATTCTGCCGCGAAATGGCAAGTCAATTGCAATTCCAGCGTCCCTGGCTGGTCTGCAATTGCCGCGGACTTTCGATATGAGTAGACGACCCACCATCGTTGGTGATTTTCGATAAATTCGAGACTACGGTTTGGAATGCTCCCACCATGATGGTGTTGCGCACAGCCGTCACAACTGTATTTCTGTTGCTGCTTGTGGCGACGGTCCCGAAACCCGTGTCGGCTCAGGGTGTGAAACCGCCGGATGATTCGGCAGCCGATTGGATGTCGAATGTTTCCGCCCGCTTGAGGACCGGCACGACTTACTTCGATCTCCCCTCCGATTCTCGTGTTGGCGCCGCCTATGGTTTCGATCTCTCGATGCCGGTCGTTGACCGTTGGGGAGCCTACGCCGGGCTGTCGCTCAATCACTTCTCCGGTGGGAGTCAGGTCTTGGGATCGGTCGGCGCGTTCCGCTCACCCGATGTGCAGGGCACGTCGCCACTGAGTCGAGTCAGCGCCATGTTCGTGTTTGACCAGTTTACGGACTCGCGGTTCGGCGGTATGTACGTCTCTCAGATCCGACTCTCACTGGGATACGCCCTCAACCAGAATAACGCGGCCGGCCTGATCTATTCGGAGCCGATCACGGAGGACACCATCGATTCCTTCGTGAATCCGGGTTTCTCGGCGCAGGTTCGCTCCGCGCGCAGCCTGAGTGGATTCGCGTCGACACAGATCCGCAGCGCCACCGTGGCCGGCCTGGCAGGCATCAGAGACGGCGGGGGCGGCGCGGGTGACTCCAACAGCTTCATTGCTGGAGGCCGGTTGAGGATGGCCATCAACCAACACGTGGCGGCGTATTCATCGGCGCAGTACGACTCGCAAGGCTTCTGGACGGCGTCAGCTGGCGTTGAGATCCTGTTCGGGCGGCGACCGCGCCCGCTTGGAATCGCGAGTGGCAACCCAGAAAAACGTGTCATTCGTGCCCAGTCACCCGGCGGCCTGATGACGGCGCCCTGGGTTGATCCGACACTCGCTGACGCACTCCTGGGCGGCAACCTGATGTCCCCCTCGTCCCTTATCGTGACAGACGATCCGATGCCCGAACTGCCTCAACCCGCTGACCCCGTGGCGTTCGAATCGCCAGAATCGCCGCTCCCAGTGCCGGCAGAACTTGTCGCGTTTCCATCTACCGCAGAAGGTTCTCCAACGTCGCCACACCCGGAGCCTCATCAACCAGCTGAGCCAGTGGCGTTTCCGGAGCAGGTCGGACCTGCCGATTCCGGCACAGGCAAGTCCAATGTACCGCCGTTATCTCCACAACCAACGATGCCGATGCCAGCCGAACCTGTTGCGTTCCGGCCCCCGGTCAAGGATCTGGCGATGTCGCCACAGCCGGAGCCGCCTCAGCCTACCGAGCCGGTGGCGTTTCCGGATTCGGACGGGCCTTTGGTGCCCGGCGGCGCCACACCCGAGCAACCGGCGCCGTTTCCTCGATTGCCGGTGCCAGCGGATCCAGCTGCACTCGGACGGGACTCGTCACAGTAGAGCAGCGCCGACGCCCCGGATGCTCCGGCATAACAAATCAAGGGCGTTGTCGATTCCGGCGATGGATGGGTGAATTCTGCTGTGATGACCGAGCGTTCACCGAATCACCTCTCCGCCGGACCATCTCCCGTCCGCTCCAGGAGTCTGGTCGCCCGTGTGGAATTGCGGCATTCCAAATGAGTTCGAAGAGAAGAAAAACCAAGCAATGACCGCCCGTACAGTAGATCGAACCGTCAGAATCGAAGTATTCGTGAACTTGAAAAAAATCGGAGTATTCGGTTGACTTTGCCGGTTCATTGGGGCATGCTCCGAATTGCACACTTTCGATCAACACCTCATCGAAGGGATCATCATGCAGCGGGTCATCCAATCCGGCCGGTTTCTCACGTGCCTCGTTTTTCTATTCGCAGCCTCAACGAAGGCGGCCGACGCCTCCCCGATTATCGCCCCCCCACGGGCGCATGTCGTGACGTCTGACGCAGCCGGCACGCACATCACAACACCCGGTGTGGACGCTTTTGGCCTGAATGTGGACGGGGTCGCCCGGCTCTCGATCACGACCACCGACGGGTCATTCTTGTGCAGTTCGTCCCTGATCAATGATACCTACCTCCTGTCGGCTGCGCACTGCTTCGATACAAACGGCGACGGAGTCTCCGATTTCCTGAGCGGTACGGCCACGTTTCACACCGCAACCGGCACGACGACAATTGACCTGACGGCAGTCACCATCCATTCCGGGTACACGGGGGACTTTGTCGCTGGCCATGATATTGCCGTTCTCACGCTGGACGCCGCTGCGCCGGGGG
>CALJUK010000199.1 GCA_937975745.1 uncultured Planctomycetaceae bacterium
CCGAGTCGACGCGATCCAGCAGGATGATGAGGGGCCTTATGTCTGGAAGATTCTCAATCGGAATGCCAACACAGCGGTGCGCGACGCCAGCCCTGTCCTTCAGGTCCAAAAGGTCCGCGTCACCGTCGGCGAGACGCGCGTTCCATTCTTGCAACTCTGGACGTTTGCTGACGTATCATTTCCCGACAACGACAGCTTTAACTCGGAAGAAGACCTCCTCGCCGGTCCGGTGATTCTTCCTGAGGATTCAGCTGGCCCGTGGCAGGGAGAAACGATCCTCTACGATCGCCCGCGTTGGCTGCTCAGACCAGGAGACCTGGTCTCTGTTGACATTTCCGGTGGGCAGTTTCCGACGGGATTTTACGTTCCGCTGGATGCGATTCAGGAGTCGGCCGGCAAGTACTTCATCTTCACGGTTCAATCATCTGCCGAGCAGGGTTCCCAAGCCCGGCGCGTCGAAGTCCGGTTGCGGGAGCGGCTTGATACCTTGCAGGGTGTCGAAGCGGTCGGCCAGCCATCGTTACAACCCGGCACCAAAGTCATCGCCGAGGGAGCCCACTTCCTCGTCGACGGCGAAGCGGTGACCATTGCCAGTGAAACGGAGGTTCGCCGATGAACCTGCCGGCATTGGCGATCCGTTACAGCTCGATTGTCATCACCGTTGTCGTCCTCTTAATGATTTGGGGTGTGTCGTCGTTCTATTCGATGCCCCGCCGGGAAGATCCCGAGTACACCGTTCGGACATGCGCGATCACGACACGCTGGCCCGGGGCACCGACCGAAAAAGTCGAACAGCTGATTACCGACAAGATCGAAAAAATCTGCGCTGCGATTGATGAAGTCAAACGAGTCCGCTCGACGACAACAGTCGGACTCTCGACTGTTTTCGTCGACGCGGAGGACTTCGTCACTCCCGAACAGATCGACAACGTTTGGGATAAAGTCCGGGCCCGCATCAAGCGGGTCGAGATGCCCGAGCCCGGCATAGAACCGGACGTCAATGACGAGTACGGCGATACCAACATCATGCTGTTGGCGGTGTATCAGCAGCCGCTTCCCGGCGAAGACTCTATTCGCGAAGCCAATCGCTACACACTTCGGCAGTTGGACATCTTTTCTGAGAAAGTCCGAGACGCCGTGAAGCTGCTCCCCGGAGTTGCCAAGGCCGACCAATTTGGTGTCCGCGAGGAAGCCATCTACCTGCAGACCGACCTGGGCGTTTGGTCTCAACTGGACCTGACAACCGACGAACTGAAGTCGCTGGTCGAGCAGCGCAATATCGTCGCGCCGGGTGGAAATATCGACACGCCGGTCGGTCGTTTTTCGGTCAAACCGGGTGGCGAATTCGACGCTGTCAACGAACTGAACTCGATGATTGTGCAGACCATCACGCGAGACGGACAAAAACAGCCCGTCTATCTGCGGGACATGGGACTGAACGTTGTGCGCGATTACAAAGACCCGCCGACGACCATCTGTCGCTTCGTCGATGCCAAGACGTCACAACCGGCTGTCATTGTCGGTGTGACCATGAAGGCGGGAGCCAACATTGTCGACATCTGCGACGCCATCAAGAAACGCGTCTTCGAGATGCAACAGATCGAACAGGTCCTTCCGCCTGACCTGGGAATGACGCCTGTCTCCGACCAGTCTCAGAACGTCAATACGAAGATTAGCGACGTTGTGAACAACGTGATCGGTGCCGTGCTCATTGTGATTGTCGTCGTCTTCCTGGTCGTTGGCTTTCGGTCGGCAGCAGTGATGGCGGCGAACATTCCCATCGTGGTTCTGGCGTCGCTGGCACTCATTACTCTGTTTGGCGTCCAGCTGGAACAGATCTCGCTGGCGTCAATCATCATTGCGTTGGGACTGCTCGTCGATAACGCCGTCCAAGTCTGTGACCAGTCCCGTACGAACCAGATGGCGGGCATGTCACCCCTGGAGGCGACTGTGACGGGCACCAATCAACTCTCGTTTCCGATGCTGAGCGGAACACTGACGACCATCGCGGCTTTTTTCCCCATGCTGATCGGTTTGACGGGAACAAAGCGGGAATACATCTACAGCCTGCCGGTCACTCTCACCGTAACACTGGCCGCCAGTTGGGTGCTCGCCATGACCTTCTGCTCGCTGCTGGCGTACCACTTCATTCGGCCTCCCCGCGATCCTGACCAGCCATCGGCCCCGCTGCCTTGGCTGATGCAACGCCTCAGTCGGATGTTCGCTCGCAAGAAACCGGCCGACGCCCCGCAAACTGATGATGGAGTCATCGACCGAGTCTTCCGCCGCATCGCCGGGACAGCCATCAAGGCGAAGTTCTTGACGATCGGAATCTCGATCGCGCTTTTGATCGCCGCGCTCAGCCTGCCTGTCAGTTCGCAGTTCTTCCCCAAAGATGCCCGCGACCAGTTGGCCGTCGACATCTGGCTGCCCGAAAACGTCACTATTGAGCAAACCGACGCAGCGGCCCGACAGGTCGAAGCCATCCTGCAGAAGATCAGCCCCGCAACCGACCAGGCAGGTCAGTCCATCGAACGTGTGAGAGCCATGCGAACCATGGTCGGCAGCGGCGGTGCCCGCTGGTATCTGGGACGGAACCCCGAAAGCCTGAAGCCCAACTTCGCCGAAATTCTCGTGCGCACGACGGCCCCGCAGTACACACCACAACTTGCGGCCGAACTCAAGCGGATTGCAATCCAAGGCGACACCAGTCTGGGACTCGCACTCGTGGCAGCCGCTCGCGTCATTCCCCGCGAACTGGACTTAGGCCCATCCGTCGACGCACCAATCGGACTTCGACTGTATGGAACCGGCTTTGCCGACATGAGCACCATGCGAAAGTTCGGTGAGCAGCTCAAAGCCATCTTGCGCGAACAACCCGAGACTTGGGACGTTCACGATGTCTGGGGAGCCTTTGGCTTCCAACTCCGTGTCGACGTCGACGAGGACAAAGCCAACCTGGCCGGCGTGACAAATTCGCAAGTCGCACAATCGTTGAACGCCTACTTCTCCGGACATCAACTCTCGACATTTCGCGAAGGGGACCACCTCGTGCCGGTCTCTCTGCGGCTGGCTCCCGAGCATCGAGGCTCACTCAGCGAAATCAATTCCATCTTCGTCGAAGGTCGCAACGGCAAGGTTCCGCTTGAGTCAGTCGCCACCACCTCCGTCCGCTGGGAGCCGTCCCGTATCGAACGCCGCGAGTTAAACCGCATGCTTGAGGTGCGAGCCCGCGTGGCCGACGGAGTGATGGCCAACGATGTGGTCGACCGGGTGATGGACTCTGAAGCGATTCAACAACTGCAGCAGGCACTTCCGGGCGGAATGTGGCTGGAAGTCGGCGGCGAGAAGTATGAATCGCTCGAATCGCAGCAGCAGATGGCAATCTGCCTGCAGATGGCCATACTCCTGATCATCCTCTGCCTGGTCGTGCAATTTAATGGCTGGGCGAAGCCCGTCATCATTCTCAGCACCGTACCGCTGGCGTTAATCGGTGCCCTGCCAGGGCTCTACTTCAGCGGCAACCCGCTCGGCTTCATGCCCCAGCTGGGCATCTTGTCTCTGTTTGGAATCGTGCTCAACACGGGCCTCATCTTCATCGAGTTCGCCGACGTTTATGTGCGAGAAGAATCGCAGCAGTTCGACGGCAGTGTCCCCATCCACGGCCTCACGCGCGAACAGTTCCGCCGCTGCCTGGTCGAAGCAGCCAGATTGCGCCTACTCCCCATCTTCCTCACCACCGCGACTACCATCGGCGGGCTCTTGCCTTTGGCAATCTCCGGTGGACCACTGGGGGAAGGGATGGCCTAGGCGATGATCTACGGGTTGGTGGTCGCCACCGTGCTGACACTGCTGGTTGTCCCTGCACTCTATGCCGTCTGCGTTGAAAACTTCGGCGTGAAAGTTTTCCGCGAGGCGAGTTGATGGGAGCCTGACGTCGGCAACTCAGCCCAATCGTCGCGGCGCGTTCGGACCGTCAAGCCAGATGCCCGCCTTCGTGGGCAGTGTCGAGGCACACCGCAGCGTTCCAGACATTCACAAACGCCAAGAGTCGCTGTCTCGACAGACCAGACGGGTGGCTGATCGGTCGTTACTCTTCCTCCGTCAGCTCGGAAATCCTCAGGACGTGCATCGCAAAGTAGACGAGATTCACAACGCCATAACCACCGACGCCCAACGCGACGAGCCACTTCCCGCCGATCATATACAGGAGGGCAATCACCCTGGGAAGCCGCGTAGTCGTCCGCTCCGGATCGTTCTCGAAGTCCGTCAGCCCGACGTACGAAAAATAGCCGATCGCGACGTAGAAGATGCCCCAGAAGAGGACAATCATCGGCCGCTTCCACGATCGCCTGTCTGCGTTGGCCGCCTCAGCCCCCCGGGCGGCGATCCGCCCGTCAAGGGTTGTTCCGCCGGAACTCGACGCACTCGACTTGGCCGCCGCGATCTTCTGCTTCTTGATGCGGACGCGTGCCGGCGGCGGTTGCATCGGTTCTTCGCTTGACCACGGGTCATCGAAGCCAAACTCGTCGTCGGATGGTGGCTTTCGTTGGGGCGTGGGAACCCGCATTCCCTCACCGCATTTCTTGCACTTCAGCTTCTTACCCGCCAACTCGTCCTTGACGTTGTATTTTTGACCACATGCACACTGGACGGAAATCGCCATCTGCCCGTTCCTCAACTGGTGGATCTCGCCCATCGCACTCCTGCGAGCCACAATCATCGATGAGAAACGGTGCACCTCTCCCGCACACACCAGCACGCACCCACATGTGGCAACGTACATTAAATACTGTTTGTACAGAATGCACAACA
>CALJUK010000200.1 GCA_937975745.1 uncultured Planctomycetaceae bacterium
ATGGCAACCTGTTTTCGCGACTCTCCATTGCGCATTGTCGTTCGCACGAATTACGGCTTGAGCATTGTAGACATTTCTACCCGGGAGTCAGGTCGTGTACTCCGAGTTCAATCGAACGTACTCGCTCGTCAGGTCGCAGGTCCAAAACCGGACGGCCCCATCTCCGAAGGGAAATTCCATCCGAATCGTCGTTTCCCGCGAACTCCCCAGACTGGCGGAAACTGCCTTTTCGTCGAAATCGGTCGGGGCACCATCACGGAACAACACCACACCATTGACGGTCAACACCACGTCTGATTCCCGAAAGTCAACTCCCGTCCGTCCGGCAGCGGAGACAATTCGGCCCCAGTTTGGATCGTTTCCTGCAATCGCCGTCTTCACGAGGACGTCGTTTCCGATCGAACGGGCAATCCGGTCCGCTTCGGCCTCGGTCCGCAGGCCGGCAACATCCAATGTGATGACGTGCCCGGCCCCTTCGGCATCACGTATGATGGCCCGCGCCAGTTCCGCGCAGACATCGGTAATTCCCGCCGTCAGTTCGGCAAGATGTGGCTCCGACAGCGGCCCCGCATTCGCGGCCCCATTGGCCAGCAGAATCACCGTGTCGCTGGTACTGGTGTGCCCCTCGACGCTGATACAGTTAAAACTCTTTTGCACCGAAGCTTTCAGAATTCGGTCCGCCTGCTGGGGTGTCAGGTTCGCATCCGTCAGCACGACGCCCAGCATCGTCCCCATATTCGGAGCGATCATGGCGGCCCCTTTGGCGGCACCACTGACGCGAACTGACTTGCCGTCAAACCGAAATTCCCGCGTCGACTGCTTGTGCACCGTGTCAGTCGTCATCATGGCCCGAGCCGCATTGACGAACGACTCGTACGAGTCGCCCAACTGCTGGTAGGCGGTCGGAATCCCTTTGCAGATGACATCCATTGGCAAAAAACGGCCAATCACACCGGTCGAGCAGATCAGAACGTCGTCGCCACCGCAGCCGATCTCGTCTGCTACCAGTTGTGTCATTCGCCGGGCGTCCTGCAGCCCCCGCTCACCAGTGCAGGTATTGGCGTTTCCCGAGTTAATCACGATGGCCCGCGTGCTTCCTCGCGGAACACGTTCGCGGCTGACTTTTACGGGGGCACCGCAGACCAGGTTCTTGGTGAAAACGGCCGCCGAACTGGCCGGCGTGTCGCTGACGAACAACGCCAAATCCAATTTGCCGGTGCCCTGCCCCTTGATGCCACACGAGACTCCCGCCGTCTGATAGCCCTGCGGCAGTGGAACGGATTCAAACATCGAGTGATTCCTGTTGGGGAATTGCCTGACCAGTCCAACGTCGACTGTGATCGCGACAGAGTCACGTTGTAACGGTTTCGACCAGATCCGGTCAGGGAAGCAACGCTGTCGTTTCGGAAAAACCCTGAACAAGATTGAAATTCTGGACGGCGACGCCGGCGGCCCCTTTGATGAGGTTGTCAACACAGGCCAGAACAATCAACTGCCCGCGGGCCTGCCGAACCGTAATGTCGCAGAAGTTGGTTCCGCTGACATCCTTGGTGGCCGGAAGGTGCTCAATGATCCGCACGAAAGGCTTGCCGGCGTAGAATTGCCGATAACCCTCGAGCAACACGTCATCGCTGGTCGCCTGTTTCAGGCGCGGATAGATCGTGCACAAAATACCTCGGTCCATCGGGACCAGGTGTGGTGTAAACGTCACCCGGACGTCCTTCCCCGAGACATCTGACAGGACCTGCTCAATTTCGGGCGTGTGACGATGCCGTCCCACCGAATACGCCGAGAGACTTTCGTTGCATTCGGAATACAGCGTCGTCAGTTTGAGAGACCGACCAGCCCCCGAGACGCCACTTTTCGCGTCAATGATGATTCCGTCGGGCTCGATCAGGTCGGCCGCCAACAGCGGAGCCAACGCCAGGATCGACGTGCTGGTGTAACAGCCGGGGTTCGCGACGAGTTGCTGGCCAACAATCCGATCGGACCACAGTTCGGGTAGACCGTAGACCGTATTTGCCAGCCGCCCAGGATCGGTATGATCGTGTCCGTACCACTCTGCGTAGGTCGCCGGGTCCCGCAGCCGATAGTCAGCGCTCAGGTCAATCACCGTCAGACCGGCTTCGAGCAACGCCGGCACGACAGTCATACTGGCAACGTGGGGGAGACAACAGAAGACCACATCCGCGCGGTCGGCGACCTCCTGCGGGGAAAGATCTTCGCAATGCAGATCCAACTGACCGAACAGCGAGGGATGGACTGTATTGACGTGCGGGCGCTCCTCCTGACGGCTGGTGAGAGCCGTCACCTCGACCTCTGGATGCCGCAACAGAATCCGCAACAGTTCCAGGGCCGTGTATCCTGTCGCCCCGAGAACCGCAACTCGCGTCGTCATGACCTGCTTTTCCTCTCACGAAATAGCCCAGCTCTCTGCCGGCGCGCAATCCAACACGCGGCCTGGTCAGTCGCGGTTCACTTTATGCCAGAACAGGCAGTCCGGTCCACTCTCCGGCGGACGAACTTCTGCGAGAAATGGAGGCAGCGACTGGCGCGACAGCAAACTGGACCCGTTCGCCAGCGGAATGGTTCGGGCAGACCGACATCATCCAAAAACGCGAAACTCGTGTCGACCCGGCAAAGCACGGAAGACTTCAACCGCACTGTTAAGAG
>CALJUK010000201.1 GCA_937975745.1 uncultured Planctomycetaceae bacterium
GGACCTGGTTCCGGTCCTCGAAAAGGTCGTCAACTCGGGCAAGCCGCTGTTGATCATCGCCGAAGATGTCGAAGGCGAAGCACTCGCCACGCTGGTCATCAACAAACTCCGGGGCACGTTCAAGTGCGTCGCCGTCAAGGCACCCGGATACGGTGATCGCCGCAAGGCCATGTTGCAGGATATCGCCATCATGGTTGGTGGCCAGGCCATCTTCGAAGACCTCGGCATCAAGCTGGAAAACATCCAGCTCTCCGACCTGGGTCGTGCGAAGAAGCTCGTTGTCGACAAGGACAACACCACGATCATCGAAGGGGCTGGCAAGTCGGCCGACATCAAGGCCCGCATCGACCAGATCCGCCGTGAGTTGGAAAACTCCACCAGCGACTACGACCGCGAGAAGCTCGAAGAGCGCATCGCGAAACTGTCCGGCGGTGTGGCCCAATTGAACGTCGGTGCTGCCACCGAAAGCGAAATGAAAGAGAAGAAGGCCCGCGTCGAGGACGCTCTGCACGCCACGCGTGCCGCCGTCGAAGAAGGCATTCTTCCGGGTGGTGGTGTCGCCTTGCTGCGGGCTTCAACCGCCTGCAAAGCGGATAAGAACATCCCCCATGACGAGGAAGTTGGTTACAAGATCATCCTTCGGGCCTGTCGTGCTCCGCTCACTCAGATCTCGAACAATGCCGGCAAAGACGGCGGAGTGATCTGCGAGAAGGTCTCGGAGCTGACCGGTAACATGGGTTACAACGCCGCCACCGACACCTTCGAGGACTTGGTCAAAGCGGGCGTCATCGACCCGGCCAAGGTGACTCGGACCGCATTGCAGAACTCAGCCAGCGTTGCCACGCTGCTGCTGACCAGCGATGCCCTGATCGCCGAAAAGCCGAAGGACGACAAGACGTCCCACGACGGCGGTGACGAAGAGATGTACTAAACCCCAGCCCCGGATTCCTGCGGTCCAGCAGGCATCAACCGGTCTGGTTTCAATCGCTGCGGGGGGTCCTTGCCCCCCGCAGTTTTTTTTGCGCCCGCATCAGACCGGGGCGTTCGCTGGAATGGCGCGCCGCGACTCGTCATAATCAGCGTTACAGCCCGGCAATTGGGCCCGGTGCGGCAACATTCAGGATGAGCGTCCCGCTCGTCACACACTCACGCAGACAGGTTGAATACAGTGGCACGCGAAAAAGTTGTCTTGGCCTACAGTGGCGGGCTGGATACCTCGGTAGCCGTCAAGTGGCTTAACGAAACCTACAACATGGACGTCATCACGTTCACCTTCGACCTCGGGCAGGGCCGCGAGATGGATAACATCCGCGAAAAAGCCCTGAAAACCGGCGCCATTGAAGCGGTGATTGGTGAAGACGCTCGCAACCTGTTTGTGGACTACTTCATCTGGCCGTCATTGATGGCCGGCTGCATGTACGAGTCGAAGTACCCCTTGGCGACGGCGTTGGGCCGACCGCTGATTGCCTGGCAAATGGTCGAAGCTGCCCGCGAGCACGGAGCCACTGCCGTCGCACACGGCTGTACGGGGAAGGGAAACGACCAAGTCCGTTTCGACGTTTCCTTCCAGACGCTGGCACCCGACCTGAAGGTCATCGCGCCGGTCCGAGAGTGGAAGTTCAACCGTACCGAAGAGATCGAATACGCCAAGAAACACGGCATCGAAGTCTCTGCAACCAAAGAGAACCCCTACAGCACAGACCAGAATATCTGGGGCCGATCGATCGAAGCCGGCGTTCTCGAAGACCCCTGGCGGGAACCCCCGGCCGACGTCTACGAATGGACAGTCGACCCGCTGAAGGCCCCCGACAAACCCGTCGAAGTCGAAATCTAGTTTTAACAGTGACGCCCGACACCCATCGCCGGCGAGGCTTTGGATGGCGCTCCACTGATCGAAAGGCTCAATACACTCGGCGGGGCGCACGGAGTGGGCCGAATCGATCACGTCGAGAATCGACTGGTCGGCATCAAAAGCCGAGAGATTTACGAGGCGCCCGCGGCGGTCATCCTGCACCAGGCCCATCGCGAGCTCGAATACCTCACACTCAGCCGCCAGTCGCTTCGCTTCAAGACCTACGTCAGCCAGACCTGCAGCGATATCATTTATGATGGGCTGTGGTTCAGCCAGTTCCACAAGGACCTGATGGGCTTTGTCGAGAAGAACCAGACCTACGTCTCGGGAACCGTCCGCGTCCGGCTCTACAAAGGATCGTCGACTGTGACCGGCATCAAAAGCCCACACAGCCTGTACGACACCAAGCTGGCCACCTACGAAGCGGGCGACGAGTTTCCGCACGATACAGCCGTCGGGTTTATCCGAATTCACGGCCTCGCCCAGCAGACGCAGGCCAGAAAGCAGCTGCTCTCGTCCGAGCCGAGCATCCGCCCGGCACGCATCATGCCCCCCTCGCACCAGAAGGACCAATAGGCGGGCCGCGCATCCGCGCCAGACGCAGTTGACCGTATGACATCCACTACTGACGCTGATACCAATCCGACTCAGCCGGGGCGTCTGCTGGCCTTAGGCGACATCCATGGCTGCAGTCGGGCCTTGGCGGTGTTGTTGGAACGGCTGCAACTCGGTTCGGCAGACACGCTGGTCAGCCTGGGGGACATTGTCGATCGCGGTCCGGATACCAAAGGCTGCGTCGACCTGCTGCTGCAAATCCGCCAAGTCTGTCAGCTGATCGTGGTGCAGGGGAACCACGAAGAGATGATGCTTGCCGCGCTCAAGAATGCGTCAGCGATGGACCGCTGGATGGCATTCGGCGGCCGAGAGGTCATCGAATCGTACGGCGGGATCGAGAATATTCCCGAAGAACATCTCGAACTCATTCGCAATACTCGCGACTTCTACGAGACAGAACGCGTCATCTTCGTGCATGCCAATTTGCAGCCCGGTGTCCCACTGTTCGAGCAATCGGTCCGCTGGCTCCGCTGGGAACATCTCTCGGGGCACGAGCGGCAGCGAACCTGCGGGCGGAAAATCGTTTGCGGTCACACAGCACGTAAAGACGGAACTCCGGTCGCCTACGACAACTGGATCTGCATCGATACTTTTGCCTATGGCGGTGGCTGGCTGACCTGCCTGGATGTCAACTCGTGGCAGCTGTATCAGGCACGCGAAACGGGCGAGTACCAGGATTCGCTCAATATCGCCCAGTTTGAGTGACCCTTCGGTCCAGCCGCCGCGACGATTTCGCCCACTGTCTCGTGGCATATGGTTCCCGGGGAGGAACACGAATTCCGCAGCGATGCGTGCGGGCCAGCTCAGCGGACACCTGAGAGACAGCTCCGACCAGGACACTACGAAGCGATTCGCCATTCGTCGGTTTCTGCGCGGTAAACCATCGCGTTGCCTGCCTTGCCAACGACTTGAATCGCCTCGATTTTCCGTAGACAGTAGGCCATCTTTTGGGCCAGC
>CALJUK010000202.1 GCA_937975745.1 uncultured Planctomycetaceae bacterium
ATCATCTGCTCGACCGCGATGCCGTTGCCCCGTCGGGGTGACGGAGCCGCACTCGACGGAGTATACCGTGCCGCCCATAGCAATGACCGGCCGGTCCGATCAACAGCCGCCAGCCAGCCAAGTCCGGTTGGACAGTAAATGATGCCCCGTTCTACGCTCGGTTGCAGACACCAGAAACGACGAACCAGGTCATCGCCAATCGCCGTGTCGACGACGGCCAGTAGGCAGGACCACTTCGGCTGGCCACTGTCCGGATCGAGTGCAAACAGCCGGACTTCACGGTCCCGTTCCCCAATCACCAGCAACTCGTCGCCATCGCGAAGCGGTGCTCCGAGAAAACAGGTTCCGGCCAGGGGGAGGTCGAACGGCTCATGCAGTGCCTCGCCACCAACTTGCCAGCGGGGATGTCCGGTCACCAGATCGTACGCTGTCAGTCGATTACTCGACCAATCGCGCCCCAGTGGATCCGGCTGGAGATTCATGCCGCCAAACTGCACTCCCGGCATCTGATTCGACAAGATGCCGTGGTCTTCCAGGACGAAGACACGGTGATCGTCGCAACTGACGACGCCATACAAGCTGTCGCGGTACAGCAGGCTGGCCAGCGGATGACTGCCGGCCGCCCCGCCATTAAAAGCAGTCACTCCTCCCTGGACATTAATGACGATCCGTCCGGAGACCAGCTGCACCGGTTCGCCACCGAGAATCTGCTCGGCCGTCAGGCCGGCGTCAGAATCCCAAACTGTTTCGCCCGTCCGCACGTCGAGGACACTGACCCCCCGGAACGTCCGGACGGCCACCCTGCCAGCGGTCGCCATCGCAAAACTGGCCGGGATGGTCGCTCGGCCTTCGTCCTGCAAATCGCGCGTCAGTCGGTGTATCTGCTGGCGAATCTGCTCGCTGCCGGTCATCGACCGTTCCCAGAGTGGAATCGGCATGGGAGTATCGCCGGACGCCAGAGCTCGACGGCTGGCATTCCCCAGCAAGACTGGCCAGTCGTCCTGGACGGAACTTTGTGTGGCAAATCGGTTCCGGGCCGCGGCGGAATCGTGCAGCCAATCTTGCCATTCTGTTGGCAGAGCGACATCGGCCGAAGGCATCGATCGATCGCGGGCCAGCATCCCGCGTAACCAACTTGTCGCGAACTCTTCTCCGCGGGCCATCACGACGGCAAAGACCGCCTTTCGCCGCCATTCCGGTTGTCGGGTCAGGTCGGCATTGGCCTGGCTGAGTTCCAGAAACGGCACCGCTGCCAGTTCGAATTCACCGCGGTCGAAGTGAATCGACCCGATCCAATTGGCGGCATCGTAGCCAGCTGTCGTGTGGAAGTACTGGAGGGCTGTATTGACGACACCCGCAATATTCCCCTCGCTGACAGCGTCTTCCAACTGGCGGGCTGCCGCTCCGTCGAATGTCCTGCGATACCGATTGAGAGCATCGGGGGGAAACTCCATCAACAATCGATGGACGATTGCGTAAACAGCCATCATTCGGCCATCGGCCAGCCGCACCATCGCCCGCGGTTCATCCAATGCTCTTCGAAGATGTGCGACCGCTCCGTCCCACTCACCCGCGTTCATCAGCCGCCGTGCGCCCAACAGCAATCGGGCCGCCTCGGCGTGATGCGGTAGTCGCATGTCGATGGCATCAAGCTCGGAGTTGCCCCGTTCGCCCAGCAGTGTCGGTTCGTCGTCAGCGAGAACCAGGTCTGGAGGGTTCTCGTTTTTCGCAGGCCCACCACGTCCGAACAACCCGCCCAGAACAAGTCGCCAGAAGTTAGGCTGCTGCGGGAGATTGGCCACGTCGGCAATCTGCTGCGGTCGCCGGGCCACCGCCGGAGGACGATTGGCCACAGCGGGACCATCGGCAAGCAGCGGCGAGACGGTTGCGACGGCAAGGAGCCAGATTCCGATTCCCTTGCTCAACTGTGACACGCCAGGCCCCCAACATTCACGCAGGATTTGTGTGGACTCGACCACGTGACCCCACGATTATATGCCTTCAAAACCGCGATCGCCATCGCCGAAATGCGAATCCGCATTGTCGGAAGCCCATCTCCGGCCCTGTGGGGCACCCTTCTTCTCTGTCCATTTGACCAATCGGCGACAGGTTTGTCGGGAACCCAGTCGGCTAGAAGAGTCACCGGCGCGAGCCGATCGCCAGAATGCGAGTGCCGTCCGGTTGGAGCCACTGCTCGACTCGAGCACCACTCAATCGACTCGATCACCACGCAAACTCTGTGCGTTTCGGTGACAGGCTTTCCCGCGTCGTTCGGGAGCGAAAGTGGTACGGACACGGCCTTTGCATCTCCTGTTAAAGAGATCGGCCTGTTCCAGTGAACCACGACAGCGTGCTTCAATCCGCCACGTCCCCTTCGTCTGGAAAAAGCCGTTCAAGCGTCATGTCCACTAGAATCACCATGGTCGACCCAACCGTCAAAGTCGATTTTCCCCTGTTGTGGCAAGAGTTAGGGACAAAACCGCTTCCTTCAGTTGAAGAATCGACGTCGGCGGATTATTCTGACACGCTTCCGCGAGGCGTTGTCTCGTCGGTGAGGGCACCGGTCTGACCGGTAAGCCCATTGACCGGCAGAGAGTCGTTGATCGCGCGAATGGAATGTGGCTCATCGGACGGTGGCCCACAAACCACTAGACCGCGGCGTTTCCGTCCGCTGGCCTAGTGGAGGGGAGGAAGTCAGCGAATTCCCCCCCGTCTCAGCGAACAAAACCCGGCCGAGTTTGACGTCGGCCGTTCATCCCGGACAGCAGCGTTCTGACCAGCAAGGCGTCAAGTAATGTCAGTGACCGCAACGAAACTACAAGCCTCAACGCGTAGCAAAATTGGCACTGCGGAATGTCGTCGCCTGCGGAAGCAGGGACGCGTTCCGGGCAACGTTTACGGTCACGAAATTGCACCCGTTGCAATTTCGGCCCCAGCCGGTGATCTCAACCGACTCATCCACAGCGGACATCACGTTGTCGATGTCGAGATCGATGGAAAGCCGGAAAAGACGCTGCTCAAAGACGTTCAATTAGACGCATTTGGTTCGGAGATTCAACACTTCGACCTGCTGCGGGTCAGCATGGACGAACGAGTCACTTCGAACGTCGCCATTGAACTGAAGGGAACGGCCCCCGGCACTGAGCACGGCGGCATCCTGGAAGTCCAGATGCACGAAATCGAAATTGAATGCTCCGTTGCCAACATTCCCGACAGCATTGTCGTTCGGGTCACCAACCTGCAAATTGGCGACGCCATCCACGTCAGTGACCTGGAACTGCCGGAAGGGACGGTCGCACTTTCTCCTCCGGATTCGATTCTGGTCCATGTGGTTGAACCTCGCATTATCGAAGACGAGGAGACCGAGGACGAAGCCGGTTCAGCCGAGCCGGAACTGATTCGCAAGCCAGAAAAAGAAGAGGAAGGCGAAGACTAACACTTGTCGGACAGGCGGCCTTAGCAGGGCGAACAACGATTCGGCGGATTGGTGGCCAAATAGGCTGCCGAGCCCAGTCGGCACTGGCCCCAGGCAGAGTTGGCGACCGTTCGGTTCGACAAATATGCGTTGCCCAATGGGGTGAAGCCTGGTTTTGCAGTCTGAAAAGTCGGTCTGATGAAATTCGTAATCGGACTTGGAAATCCGGGTTCGCGGTATGAGCGAACCCGCCACAATATTGGCTTCGACGTCATTGCCGTCCTCCGCCAGCGATATGCGGCGTCGAAGCCCCAACAGCAGTTTCAAGCGGAAGTCTCTGATTGCCAGATTGCTGGCGAGCGGGTACTTCTGATCATGCCGCAGACATATATGAACCGCAGCGGAATCAGCGTCGCCCAGGCGGTCCGCTTCTACCGTGTTCCGACGGAAGAGCTGCTCGTGGTTTGTGACGATATGAATCTGCCGTTCGGACAATGCCGGCTCAAGCCAGCGGGTACGGCCGGAGGGCAGAAAGGGCTGCAGGACATTCTGCAGCATATGGGGACCAACGATGTTCCCCGATTGCGGATCGGAGTTGGCAGACCGCCAGCGAATTTTGACGCAGCAGACTATGTTCTTGGCCGATTCAGCAAGACGGAGCAAGCACAACTTGAAGAGATCACGTCACGGGCGGCAGACGCCATCGAGACTTGGACTCGGAATGGAATTGACTTGGCGATGAGCCGCACCAATGGCCCGCAACCATCCTGACGGAGACGACAAACTCTCCCGGTGCGACGAATTTTCCCGGTGCATTGAAAATCCGGCAGAAAACTATACAAACAAGACCGTCCCGCTGGGTGTCCGCCGGGCGGCCCGCATTTGCAGAAACCACGACGGATCACGATCACAACGGACTTAGGACGCGAAACCGGCAGAGTTTGCTGCCGCCGAACTCCTGTGGAGAACAGACCCTTGGCTGAAAAACTTTACGAAGGCATGTTTCTGCTCGACAGCACGAAGTATGCCCAGGAGCCGGAAGAGACGACTCAGCACCTGCTGGATATTCTCGATAAGGCCGGCGCAACAATCGCTGCACATCGTCCCTGGCAGGACGGCAAACTGGCCTACGAGATCGACGGTCATCGCAAAGGCCTCCACTACCTGGTTTACTTCCGCATGCCGGGTGCGGGCGCGACTTCGATCACCCGGAGTTGCAAGCTGAGCGAAGTCGTTCTCAGACATATGCTGATTAATCAGCCGGAGACGCTCTTTAACGCGATGGTCAACGCGATTTCCGGCCGCCGCGATAACGACGGCGAAGGCCGCCGGAGCGCAAGCCACGACGAAACAGAAGCGGTCGAGACCGAAGACGAAGAAGAAGAGGTTAGTTCCGAATCGAACTGACACATTCCGCCGTCCGGGCGTCGAACGGGTCGGCCGAAACGCAGGAGATGCCGTATCCAGTCGGTCGAGATGGAACGGTAAAACGGGCGTGATTTCGCGCCGGACCACAAGGATTGACTCGAAAGGACGCCTTATGGCCAGCTACAACAAGGTGATTCTGGTCGGCAACCTCACTCGAGATCCGCAAGTCCGTTATACTCCCGGTGGAACGGCCGTCACCGAACTGGGGCTGGCCGTTAGCCGAACCTGGTTCAACAAGCAGACCAACCAAAAGCAGGAAGACACGACTTTTGTCGATATCACCCTGTGGGGACGACAGGCAGAAGTCGCCGGCCAGTATCTCGCCAAGGGGCGTCCCGTCCTGATCGAGGGGCGGCTGCAATTGGATCAGTGGGACGACAAAGAAACCGGCCAGAAGCGGAGCAAGCTCAAGGTGGTCGGTGAGAACATGCAAATGCTGGGAAGTCGCGGTGACGGGGGCGGAAGTGGGGGCGGCGGAAGTCGCGGCAACTTCTCCGGAGGGGGCGGCAACCAGTCCTACGACCAGGGAGACGACTACGGCAGCCAATCTACCGCCAGTTTTTACGACAACGGCCCGTCAGGAGGCAGCAGTCCCGATGACGAGGTCCCGTTCTAAATATCTCGAGCTGGCCACGGACGACTCGAACAAATCAACATGGTGACATTTTCCGGACTCTGTGGAACATCCCACGGGTCTGTGTACTCGGAGCAGTGACATGCGAAAGAAGCCTCGTACCAATACCGTCGCCGGCTCGACTCGGCGTTCTGTGGAAGTTCTTCTGGCCGAAAAGGTCGAAAGCCTCGGCGACCAGGGCGAGATTGTCCGCGTGAAACCCGGGTATGCCCGTAACTACCTTCTGCCCCACGGGCTGGCCACCATCGCGACACCGCATTACAAGCGGATGGTTGATCGGCACCGCGAGAAGTTGGCTGAGGTCGAGGCCAATCGGCTGAAGCAGCTGAAGCAATTGGCCGACACCATCAGCAAGTACAGTGTCACTTTGGAGGCAAACGCCAACAAAGACGGCCACTTGTACGGGTCGATCGTCGCGACCGACATCAGCCAGGCGCTCAAGACCGCTGGTTACAATGTCGATGCTGATTCACTTCTGCTGGAAGGTCCGCTGAAGGAACTCGGCATGTATACCATCAAGGTCCAACTGCACGAGAACGTGAAGACGGAACTGAAGGTCTGGGTCGTGCCCAAGGCGTCCACAACCTAACGCCTGCCGCGTTTCGTCACAATCCGTTGAGACCGTCGTTCACTGCTGCGCAGCGGGAATCCCGGCCGAACGGGCCGGTTCAGGGAGGGTACTCGCATGGCGAAGGATCTCGAAGGCAAGGTTCCGCCTCAGAATCTCGACGCAGAGCGCAGCGTCCTCGGAAGTATGCTCCTCCTCTCTGAGGCCATCGACGACGTTTCTGACCTTGTCACCGCCGACCACTTCTACGGCGATGCCCATCGCTTGATGTATTCGGCCATTATCGCTCTCCACGAACGGGGTATTCGCGGCATCGACGTGGTCACTCTCGGGGAAGAACTCGAACGCCAGGGAGAGTTGGCCAACGCAGGTGGCCCAGAGTATCTGACACAGGTACTCGAATCGGTTCCGCATGCGGCCCACGCCAAGTACTACGCCGGCATCGTCCGGGACAAGGCGGTCCAGCGCAAGCTGATTTACGCCTGCACGGACATTCTGAGGGACAGTTATTCCGGCAGCATTCCGACGGACGAACTGCTGGGCAAGGCGGAACAGGGCATCTTCCGCATTCTGCAGGACCGCGAAAAGACCGACCGAATGGCCATCAGTGAAATCCTGATGGAAACGTTCGAGCGCATCAACGCCCGCTGGGAACAGGGGGGCGACATCAGTGGTCTATCGACTGGTTTTTCCGATCTGAACGCGCAGACGAACGGATTTCAGGGCTCGGAACTCATCATCCTGGCCGCCCGCCCCAGTATGGGCAAAACCGCCTTCGTCTGTAACGTCGCAGAGCATGTCGCGAGCGAAGAAAATGTCGGCGTGGTCATCTTCAGTTTGGAACAGTCGAAGTTGGAATTGGCCGAGCGATTCCTCTGCATTCGCTCGGGTGTCAACGGTCACGCACTCCGTTCCGGCGAACTGAGCGACGAGGATAAGAACCGGTTGATGCAGGCCTCGTCCGAGCTGAACTCGGTCCCGCTGTTCATCGACGATTCCCCGGGACGGACCATGGCTCAGATTGGTGCCATCTGCCGCCGACTGGCCCGCCGTAACCAGCTCGGACTGGTGATAATCGACTATCTGCAGTTGATCGAACCGGAAGAAAAAGGGGCACCGCGCGAACAGCAGATTGCCCAGATCACTCGCCGGCTGAAGGCGTTGTCCAAAGAGCTCGACATCCCTCTGATTGCTCTGGCACAGTTGAACCGCGGCGTCGAACTTCGTGAAGACAAACGCCCCCGACTGGCCGACCTGCGTGAAAGTGGGGCCATCGAACAGGATGCCGACCTGGTGATGTTTCTGCACCGGCCCGACGCCTACAACCCGGAAGACAACCCGGGGCTGGCGGAGGTCATCGTCGCGAAACACCGGAGTGGCCCGACCGGCATGGTCCATCTGACCTGGCTGAAGGAGTCAATGCGTTTTGTCGACTACTCGAATGCCATGGTCCCCGACGACATGCATTTCGGCAGCGACTCCCGCGGCTTCTGACGCCCCCCTGCTCCGTTGAAGTTGCGGCGAAGATTCACTCCAGCGACCACGCCAGCGACACTGAGCGGCAGTGTCTTCAACAAGCTCCAAGTCTCCGCGATCGAACGTGTTGCAGCGTGCTGAAGGCTTGTGATCCGTGCGCCTGCCGTCCGAGCGCATGACGTCGGGGCTGTGTCCGATGTCCCGGTTCCGGACCCGCTGCAAGATTTTCGTTTCCTGCAGCCACGATCAGATGCGTCGTGACCGCTGGCATCCCCCCAGGTTCAATTGGCCCAAAAGTCAAAGACCAGGACGTCGTCCAATCGCGGCCCGACCAGCTTGACGAACTTCTGATGCTCGGGATGAGGAAGATACGTGTCCCGGCCTTTTTCGCTGGCAAACGTCACAACAAAGCCGTGCGTGAGCCCTTTTGACTTCTGCTCGACGCTGACGTCGGTTCCCCACTCGAAGCCTTTGATTTCGGAGATCTTGCCAGGCAAAGCCGCAAAGGCCTGAACAACCTCGTCCACCTGCTCGGACGTGACCGAATCCTTGAACTTGAACAGCACGACGTGTCTGAGCATTCTCGGAGTCTCGTCGGCAGAATCGACCCGGTGCAAGCCAAGCAGCGACCAGACCACGGCCAATGACAAAGCGATCGTCAACAGACGAGACAGGCTCATCGGGAGTTCCTCTCCAGTAACAGCGGGTCCAGTAACGACGGCGAAGCGTTCTGCTGGACGCCAACGATCGTGTCGGGCGATCCCGAGATGATCCGCGCGGCGGAAACCGCGAGCGACCGGACGAGTCGACACGGAGCAGGCCACTGCAACGACAGGCTACCGCCGTGTCACAGTGGAGGGGCACACCAGCCGCATTTCAGCGTTCGCACAAGCACAACAAACGGACGCAACGTGCGCTCGAAAGTGCCGTGGATCAGGCGCGTGAGCCGAGGGCTTCACGGTCGCGGCGGAGCATTTCATCGTGGACGATGGGATGCCAGGCTTGGTCCCGCTCGGAGGCCGGCGCATAGTTCTGGCGAGCCCAAGTCCGCAGACGGATTTCTTCGACGAAATCGACGTCCATCGGCGACTCACTCGGATCGAACTCCACCATTTCTGCCAGCGGAGTTTCTAGCATGGCTTTCCTCGCTTCCGTTTAAACTCTCGGATTTAAAAGAGCACGATGACGGTCAAGGCGTTCGAGGGAAAAGGAGCGGCAACTTACGGTGAGCCGAACTCAACCGTCCAACGCCATCGGGCCCCGATCTCGGGAACCACACAGTCTTAGGAACCACACAGTTCCGACACGCACCGCCAGTGGTTCAACGTCACGTACGGGTCGAAAAACGAGGAGCACGAAATCCGTCGACGTCGTGCGGCCCGCTCTCTTCCGTCACGCGGCACAAAACCCTGGACAGGGCGTTGGGCCACACGCACAAGCCCCGTCATGGGGGACTCCCGGATTACGTCGACGTGCAGACCGTTTGACGTCTGCGGCCGAATCCAATAATCCGCGAGAGATCCTGACTGATTGACACAATCGCCCGGTCGACTTGCAGACCCCTCGCGCGGGGTCCCCGATCTCCTGGGCAGTTGTGGCGGTCTACTGATCGGATAATCGACCTCTAAACTAGCAAGAAAACACGGGGAATCACACGAAAATCGGTAAAGAAGCGGTGAATTCTCGAAAATTGCCAGCCGTCAGCTGTGACTCTGTTTTCAGGGTGGCAGCCGATCTCGTAACCTAGCGGACTGGGAGGACTTCAACAGACGCCGAATCGGATTGAGCATCGGCGGATTTCATCGATTGGTCGCAAGTCCTCGAAGACGCATTCTCTGGGAAACTCGGAGGCTGGTATGTCGTTCGCGGATCGCCCCTCTGACCCACCCGTGGTTCCCCCACCTCACAGCGAAGCATCACAACGCTCGACGGCCCGATTTGAGGAACTGGTGGCCTCGCGCCGGGAGTGGATCGCCAATGTTCTCCAGCCGTGGTGCGTACACGCTCCGCTCCGCGAGCTCCGTAAGGCCGAACAAGAGTGGGGCGACATCGCCGGCCAGGTTTCCCCGGAATCAACCTTGTGGGCCTGGGCCTGGAGCCGGTTCCCCGCACTCGTTGCCGAGGGGCTGACGGGCATTGACGAAACCCACCCGGTTCGCGTTGTCCTGCACGATCACCGGACGTTTGTCGGCTTCCCTGACCGCCGGGCCAGTTCGCTCGGTGCCCTCAGTCTGGTCCCGCTCCGCGACGCCAACGAACCGGAGAGAAATCTCGGACCGTTCTCGCTGGACGATGTCGCCTCGGTCACACGGCTGGAGTTGTGACATTGCGGCCGCGTTTCGGCAACACCCTGAATCAACGGCCTGGATCGTGCCCCGTTGTTCAAGTCGGATCCGTACCGAACGTGGCTCGGACCAGAACGCGAATCAGTCCACCAATACGGTGACGTTCGAGCCGACAGGAACTTCGGGCCAAAGTTGGCCAATCCGTTCGACGCGCAACATGACGACCGAGCGATCGGCGATTTGCTTGTCGGATCGAATCGACTCGGGCCCGATCGTTTGTGGTGGAATTCCACGAATGATGCCCCGCCGCATTTCCCCCCCAGCGAATTGCAGCGTCACTTCGCGTCCTTCGCTCACCAAATCGACCAAATCGCTGGGAACCTGCATTACAACATGACGTTCGGTGGTGTCGAGCACATCGGCGATTGAGTCGCCGGCAACCACACGGTCACCCACTTCGTGTCGGTAGACACCCACGCGGCCGAAGTGATTCGCTTTCAGGTCAAGCTGCAGCTCGTCCTGCTGGAGTGCGGCGAGTTCTTCGGTTGCCAGATTCAACCGGGCTTGGGCCACGTCGACACCGTTGGCCCGGCGAACCTTCACACCAAGAGCGGATCTGAGAGACTCCAGCTCGCTGATGCGGGTTTCGCAGATTTCGACCTGCGCGGCATACATCTCGGCCGAGTTGCGAGCCGCTTCCTCCCGCAGGATGGCATCCACGCGTTGCTCGTCCGTTCCTCGTCCGGCAATCACCATCGAGGTGAACAACTTCTCGTCCGACACGGTCGAAGTGACCGCCCGGCGATCCTTGCGGAAATCTTCCCATGCCAGGGCCGCGACATTCTGCATCAACTGTCCCTGCAGGCAGTCGGCCAGACGAAGTCTTGTTTCAAACATCTCGGAATCCAGCTCGCGCTGCCGCCAGGCGATCTCGACATCGGATCGGGCCTCGGCTTGCTGGAGTTCCGCCTGAAGCGTCTGCACCGCCAACTGCTTGGCCACCAAGGCACGTTCCAATGCCTGGTCTTGCAGCCGGACGACCACATCATCTGGTTTGACGCTGGCCCCCGGAGAGAGCAGCAACTCGGACACAATCGCGTCGGTGGGAGCGGTCAACGTCGTCACGTCGGCGGCCAGCCGCGCCGGAAAGCTGTGGTGTCCATAGTCGGACAACCAGTGATCGAACCCCAAACCGCCCGCCAACGCCAGTAGTCCGAAAATCAGCAAGCGTGTCGGCGAAGCCGGTCCTTGCGAAAACGATCCCACCCCGGTCTTGGGCGACTCGGTCGGTCCGTTGGTTGTGGGCATGTCGTGCTGGGCCATCGGTGCGTGTTCCATCAAAGCATTCTGCCCGGAAAAGCGGCCTTCACAACCGCGCTGCCGGACAATGTCCCGTCCCTATTTGTCATCGCGGATTGGTCTCACCGCGACTCCCCCAACTCGAAATCGGAATGCCGCAATGGGGAAATTAACCGCAATTCGGGCTGGCACGGCCGAATCCGAGTGACCAGGACAACCTGACCGAATGGGTAATTTAGCGAACCTTATTTTCATCTCGAATCTGCCCGCATTCGTGGTAATATGGCTCGCAGCTGAACATAAACATTAGAACACAAACGCTGACAGATTCAGGAACGGACTCCTGCGGGATCACCCTCGGGGCTCTCGGCTGGATTTCTGACTTTCG
>CALJUK010000203.1 GCA_937975745.1 uncultured Planctomycetaceae bacterium
GTATTCGTGAAATGGTCCGTACAGGACAAAGCTCACTTCTGCTTAATGATTACTTCAGTTTCGAAGATGCGACGCATCCGACCGCCGTCCAGACGACCCATGCCGACTGACTCGGTCGCTCCCAATGCGTTGCAGCTGCTTCGGCAGCATGCTCAACGCGACCGAACAACGGCTGAAGGCCCCACCGAACGGAACGGCCGATACGATAAACAAACTGCCGCCGGACTCCGGCCGAGATAATTCGGCCTGGCGCTCGGCTTGACCCTGCGAAATACTTTCCCACTGACAGAGACATTTGAAGAGAACACGACCATGGCAGCCAAGATTTATTATGACGACGATGCCGACCTGTCACTCCTGAAGGGTAAAACCATTGCGATCCTGGGCTACGGCAGCCAGGGACATGCCCAGGCACAGAACCTCCGCGACAGCGGTTGCAGTGTCGTCATCGGCCAGCGTAAAGGAAGTGCCAACTACGATCTGGCTGTCAGCCACGGTTTCGATCCCATGCCGATCGAAGAAGCCACCAAGGCCGGCGACCTCGTCAACATC
Source organism: uncultured Planctomycetaceae bacterium (assembly GCA_937975745.1). Lineage (GTDB taxonomy): Bacteria > Planctomycetota > Planctomycetia > Planctomycetales > Planctomycetaceae > CALJUK01. Next base: position 553 of record CALJUK010000203.1, read on the forward strand.
CTGCTCCCGGACGAAGTCCAGGGCGATCTATACCGCAGTTCGATCCGGGACAACTTGTCAAAAGGCAATGTGCTGCTCTGTTCGCACGGCTTCAACATTCACTTCGGTCAGGTCGTTCCGCCGTCCGGTGTCGACGCGGCATTGGTCGCCCCCAAAGGGCCCGGACACCTGGTCCGTAGCGAATACGTCAAAGGCGGCGGTGTCCCCTCGCTGATCGCACTGGCGGAAGGGGCTTCGGAGACGTCCCGGCAGCTCGCCTTGGCCTATGCCAAGGGAATCGGCGGTACTCGGGGCGGCGTCATAGAGACGTCCTTTGCTGAGGAGACCGAAACGGACCTGTTCGGCGAACAGGTCGTTCTCTGCGGTGGCGTCAGTGCCCTGGTGAAGGCCGCCTTCGAAACTCTCGTCGAAGCCGGCTACCAGCCCGAAATGGCCTACTTCGAGTGCATGCACGAACTCAAGCTCATCGTCGACCTCTTCTACCAGGGCGGCCTCAACTACATGCGATATAGCGTCTCGAACACTGCCGAATTTGGCGACTACACCCGTGGTCCGCGGATTGTCTCGGACGAGACCAAGGCCGAAATGAAGAGAATTCTCACCGAGATCCAGAACGGCGAATTCGCCAAAGAATGGATTCTGGAGAACAAGGCTCACACGCCGACGTTTCGGGCCATGCGGAAACGCGATCACAATCATCAGCTCGAGCAGGTCGGTCGTGAACTCCGTCGCATGATGACCTGGATCGACTCCAAAGAAGTCTGACCACTCGCCACGTTTGACGACGAACCATCACTCACGGCCCAAAGCCGGCGGCTACCTGACGATCAACCTGGATGACACCGCGTTGGTGTCATCCAGCCCGTGATCTGTTGGAATGGAGCTGGCCGTTTGCGCCTGGATTTCGACCTGCCGCGGTGAGCCTCGGTAGCGACATCGATTCTGGAAAACTGTCCGGCGGACATCAGATCCTGCGGTCAGGGACCGGTGCCGTGCGTACAATGGGATATGCAGCCCATGCGGACGTGGCTTGACTGCATGTTGATCCTGACAGTGATGTGACGTTATGTCCGATGCTTCGCTGAATCTCTACACCAACCATCCGCGAACGTTTCACGAGAACCGGTTCGTCTACCCGGTTGTGTCTCGACGCAGTAAAGGTGTGTCGGTCGGATTGAATCTCAACCCGGACAAGGTCTGCAATTTCGATTGCATTTACTGTCAGGTCGATCGCCGTTCGGAATCGGAGTCGCGGTTTGTCGAGACCGACCAGTTGCTGGCCGAACTGGACCAGATGCTGCAGGTGATTGTCAGTGGGCAGCTCTACCAGGAACCGGACTTCGCCAGCGTGCCGCAGAGCCTTCGTCGCTTGAACGACCTCGCATTCTCTGGCGATGGTGAACCAACCACGTATCGCAACTTCGATGCGATTGTCCAGGCGGTCGCTGACCTGAAGCGCAAACATGGCCTGGATGACACCAAACTGGTGTTGATTACGAATGCCAGCATGTTTCATCGAACTGTAGTGCAACACGGCCTGGAAATTCTTGACGCCAACAACGGCGAGGTGTGGGCCAAACTGGAAGCGGGAACCGAAGAGTATTTTCGCCAGGTCGATCGAACAACGATTCCCTTCCAACGGATACTCGACAATATCCTGTCTGCCTCGCGGATTCGTCCGCTGGTCATCCAGTCGTTGTTCATGCGGATCAACGGCGAACCGCCGACCGAACTGGAGGTCGAAGCGTTCCTCGGCAGACTGCGCGACATCGTCTCGGGGGGAGGCCAACTCCGGCTGGTGCAGATCTACACCGTGGCTCGCCAGCCCGCCGAGGGTTTCGTGACCCCGTTGACGGCCGCGGAAGTGGAAAGCATCGCCGAACGGGTCCGTGTTGAGGTCGGCATTCCCGCCGAATCGTTCCCTGGCAGTATCAACTGACGCCCGGTTGCAGCGATTAGTCCGATCCTGCCGATCCTACGCCGATGGATTTCCACGGCCGTGGCTCTCGGACAGCGGGCCTCCCGACCGGCTGCAAGTCTCTGTTCTAGACTTCCCTGTCACTGTGTATCGGTGGTCCGTGACCGGATCACCCGTTACCGCTTCTTATTGTCGCGCCTCTCCTGCGCTTACCCTCAATTCGGGTCACTATCCCATGAATTACGCGATTGTCCCGGGTGGCCCCGGCCAGGATGATCGAAGCGAATGGCTTCGATTGATGAACCGGAACTTCGGTGCCGTGAGCCCTGAATGGTACGAGTGGACGCATCTGAAATGTCCGTACGGCGACGCCAACTTCTGGCTGGTACAGACCGAGGAAGGGGAGCGGGTCGGCATGACAGGCCTGATGAAACGCCGCCTAGTCATTGACGGCAAGTCCGTCAGCGCCGGCCAGGCTGCGAACATCAACATCAATACCGAACATCGCACTGCGCAGGCCGCCATCAAGTTACAGCGGGCCTTAATCGCGAAGGCGATGGACGAAGATATCTCGATCGTGTTTGGTGTAACGGACACAGCCATCGCTGTTCTGCGACGTGCCGGTTACAAGGTTGTCGGTGGTGGAAATCGGTGGACCAAGCCATTGCGTAGCGAATATCGGCTCCGCGACCGGATCCGTCCGATCGTCCCGCGGAAGATTGTCTGCTGTGCGGTCGATCTGGGACTGAGACTTCGCGGTCCGA
>CALJUK010000204.1 GCA_937975745.1 uncultured Planctomycetaceae bacterium
CCGAACAGTAACCCGCCCGTCGCGCGGACAACACTTTGGGCCAATCTGCATATTCTGCTACTCGACCTGATCGCCCCACTGCCTGCCGAAGGGGGACCACCAACGGGAGTCGCGTTTCTGCCACAGCGCCTCGACCTGGTCCTGACGGGCGGGCTGATCTTGTGCGCCGCGTGGTCGCTCGGCCAGTTGCTCCTGCGTCTGTTGCGATTACGCGAGGCGATGACCACGGTCGAGAGGATCGTCTTCGGCTGTGCGCTTGGTCTGTCGGCCTTTTCGCTGCTGACGTTGCTGTTCGGTCTGGCAGGCCTTCTCAGCCGCACACTGTTCTGCGGCCTCTTCCTGGCGAGTTTCGCGGGCGAGTTTCTTCTTCGCCGAAGACACCTTCGGGCGTCCATGGTCCGCGGTAACGAGATTTCGACCGCGGAGAACGGACCGACCCGACGGATGCTACTGACGTGTGGTTTGATTGCCGCCCCCTTTGTCTGGTGCATGCTCCTGGGGAGCCTGCTTCCCTCAACCGACTTCGACGTCAAAGAGTACCACCTGCAAGGCCCCAAAGAGTTCTTTCAAGATGGTCGCGTGCACTTCCTGCGACACAACGTCTACACCAGCTTTCCGTTTCTCACGGAGATGCTCTCGCTGCTGGCGATGGTCGCCCGGGGGGACTGGTTTCGGGGAGCCTTGGCTGGCAAAGCGGTCCTCATGTGTTTCGGCCCGTTGACAGCGCTCGCGGTCTACGCCGCCGGACAACGCTGGTTCGGCGGGACAGTTGGTTGCCTGGCGGCCTTGATCCACATCACGACCCCATGGACCTATCGCGTCTCCATCATCGCCTACGCGGAAGGGGGCCTGACGTTCTTTCTGTTTATGGCGTTGTTCGCCGTCATGCGAACAATCGAGCAACGGGACGACAGGCAATCCGTGATCCGCTGGGCGGGACTGGCCGGATTGCTGTCTGGATAGGCCATGGCCTGCAAATACCCAGGTCTGGTCTCGGTTGTCGCTCCGCTGGGCTTGGCCATCGCAGTCGTCTGCGGGCGTCGATCAACTTCCACCACCGACCAGGACTCAGCGGACCACACAGAACCACGTCCGGCGGACACGTCCCTGCAACGCGTCCTCCGGGCGACTGTCCCGTTCGCGATTGGCGTCCTGTTGGCTGTCGGTCCCTGGCTCGTCAAGAATACGGTCGAGACGGGCAACCCGGTCTATCCGTTGTTGTACTCTGTCTTCAGTGCGGAAGATTGGAATGCCGAACTGGATGCCAAATGGAAACGGGCTCATAGTCCCGACCATCACCGCGTGACCGACCTGGGTGTGAAGTTGATGGACGTCACAGCGAAAAGCGACTGGTTAAGCCCACTGTTGTACGGACTGGCGGCACTCAGCCTGCTTCAGGCAACGAGCCGGAAGCGGATCGGCTGGCTGTGGTGTTATGCCGGCTACCTGTTTCTTACGTGGTGGGTGTTGACGCATCGGATCGATCGATTCTGGGTCCCGATGATTCCCGTGATCTCACTTCTGGCAGGTGTCGGAGCCGACTGG
>CALJUK010000205.1 GCA_937975745.1 uncultured Planctomycetaceae bacterium
GGCACAGCCGAAACGAGAATTCACGAAGAACGCTCGGAAAACTCCTCCGCAACCGAACGGCAATCCAAGGACGACACGTCGGGCGACATCGCAATTTCGTACACGTCGTCCTTCGCCAGCAACTGGACGCGAACCGAGAAATCCAATTCGGACCTGACACGCAACGGCACAGCCGGTGAAGGCGAACTGGCATCCAGCTTCGAGATCACAGCCAACTCGGAATTGGAACGGTTCACAACCTACGACTACTCGATTGATACGGAGCACGCTTACGTCATCCACGACACGGACAGCGACAGCAACGGACTCAACGACGTCGATATCCTCCTGCAGACCGCCACACGCAATTTCGCCTATGTCGATTCCTACACAGCCAGCGTCCACCAGAGAAGCGAAGCGACAACCGCAAACCAGCAGGAAGCCTGCGACGACAGCGACCCCCAGAATCCCACCGCCACATACAACACCCAAACACTCACACTCGATCAACACGAACACCGTGAATTGACCATCACCGCCAGCGAATACCACGTTCGAGACTCCTTCTCCTCGCCAGAACTCGCCGCCGATGGCCCCCCGGCAACCTATGACTCCTACACCAACGAAGCTTCCGAAACCTACTCGACCGAGCCAGACGATCCGGACGCCGTCGCCCAGGCCCAGACCTTCTTCCAGTTTGTCAAAATAGGCAGTCCCACCGAATTCATCGACATGCTGGCCGGCAGCTACAGCTACAATGGAGGCGAGTACGACGCCTACGACTACCACAACGCCCTCGACCACTCTCTCAGCAACAGTAAAACCAGTATCGCAAATGGAAAGTTCATCGACGGCGATAACCTCCAATTCACCCTCTTCGCCCAGCTCGAAAACAACTTCAGCAACTGGCTTACCGGGGAGATCGCCCAGTACGTCGACGCCTTCAATGCCCAGTTCCCCGACGTCGCCACATTCCTGACTTCGGTCGCTGACTTTACCAATGCCTTCATCACCCAGTTCCAGGACGGCACCATGGTCGACCTGGGCATCGGATTCATCGACGGCGCACTCGACGGACTCAATCCCCTCGACAGCATCATCTCCATCCCCGACATCGGACCGCAGTTCGGTCACTACGAACAGTACGCCTACGGCAACGTCGTCGGGCAGATCTCCGGAACCGTCGGCAGCATGGCCATCAGCGCCGGTGCTTCTGGCTTCGCGGTCTGCGGGAAACTCGGCACAAAACTTCTTCCAGCGGCCTGGGAGGTGGCCGACATCGCAGGCGCCGTCGGCACTGCCGTCAACTCACTCAACGACGGCGAATTCAACGCGATGGACGTCTTCAATGTCGGAGCCGCTGCCGTCTCGGTCGTTGGACTCGGAAAAATCGTCGGAAAGCAGTGTTTCCTCGGTGAGACATCCGTCGTGACGGCCCCCGGAAACGTCTTCGTCACATTTGCCATGCCCGCCGTCCAACAGCCCCAGCGATGGACACCCCACGCCCTGGTCCTGGCCAATGGATTCTCGGCAGTCATCGTCATCTCCTGGACCTACCGCCTGACTCGACGGAAGGGGGACCGGCGGCCCCGCAACGGATCTCGTCTTCCACACGAATCGCTCCGCGACCGTTGCTTCGGCCTCTTCGCCAGCCGACACTCGACCAATCGATCGTCACTCTCCAGCCCAATCGCCAGCAACGACTCCTGCGCACCACTGGTCCCCATGCAGAAACCAGTCCGGAGAACGCCCTCTCCGACTCCACTGAGCCCCGCTCGCTCCGCGTCTCGGCCCGACGCCTCTGTCGACGAAGACCATTTTGATCGCATCGACACCCTCTTCAGCCAGTATGTCGAGACCGACCCAACCCTCCCGGCCGCCTGGAACGAAGCGCCCCCACTGCGTCCCACGTCGCTGACTCGAGACATCTGGGCTCACCACGTTTCCAGCTGGCTCCCCTTGCTCTTCGCCTGTCTGGCCACCGCCTGTTTGTGGTGGTCCCTTCCTCGACAGTCGCAGGCCATCCCCACCCGACCGGTCATTGCTGCGGCCGTTTCTGCACAACGGCCCGAATTCCGCCGGATTCGAGACATCCGCGTCGGCTTCAAAGTCCTGTCCCAACAGCTCTCAACATATCCCACATCATCGGGAACGTTCGAATCAGCAGAACAGCATCCCGCCGATCTGCACCCCGAGCAGCATCGCCTCATTCGGCTGCAGTTCTTCCTCGATGATGGCACCGTCATCGACTCGGAACTGC
>CALJUK010000206.1 GCA_937975745.1 uncultured Planctomycetaceae bacterium
TGCTGCTCCGTCATCAGTCGGAAGTGGCGAGTCAGAAATCCGACGGCCTCGTCCCGGCTCGGCCGCCAATCGTCTGCTTGACCACTCACCTGGCGTTGAATCCGGGCAAAGATCCACGGGTCAAGCATGGCTCCCCGGCCGATGGCCACCGCCTGACATCCGGTCAGCCGCCGCATCCGAAACGCATCTTCGGGTGTGCGGACGTCGCCGTTACCAATCACCCGTATGTTGATGACTTCCTGTACCGTTTCGCGAATGCCGTCCAGATCGACAGACCCGTGGAAGCCCTGAGCCCGAGTTCGACCGTGCACCGTGATTCCGGCCACACCCTCCTCTTCGAACGCAGCCGCCAGCATCGGCGCTGCCAAAGAACTGCTGTCCCAACCCAGCCGCATTTTGACGGTCACCGGAACGTCGACGGCCGCCACCACCGCCCCGACCATCTGACGGGCATTGTCCAGGTTGCACATCAGCCGGGCTCCGCCACCGGCACTGTTCACCTTGGCCATCGGGCAGCCCATGTTGATGTCGATTCCCTCGTAATCCCGCTCGACAAGCCATCGGGCGGCTCGCACCAATTGATCAGTGTGCCCGCTGTAGATCTGAATGGACAACGGCCGATCGTCCGAACAGGTTTCCACCAGCTCCAGAGACTTCTTGCGACCGGATAGCAAGCCCGTCGGCTGGACCAGATCGGTCGTGGCCAGACCCAGACCACCCAACTCGCGAATGATCCGCCGAAACGCCAGGTGCGTGTAGCCAGCCAGCGGTGCCAGGCAGTACCGCGACGGAATGACTCGCTGACCAATCCGTAGCGTCGGGTCGGTGTCAATAATTGGGCTATTCATGAGGGCTGTTGCGGAAACCGAGTCGTTCCGCGAAGATTTCCAGCAATGCTTCCAGCGGAAGACCAATCACGTTGCTTTGGCTTCCTTCCAGATGGGTGACGAACAGGCTGCCCGCACCCTGTAGAGCATATCCTCCCGCTTTACCGAGCGGTTCACCAGTCTGCAGATACCATTCGAGCCAGGGTTCGACGTCGCTGCGAAATGTGACGCGAGTCTCGACGATCTGTTCGATCTCGCGGCCGTCCGGTGTCGCCACAAACAGCCCCGTCGCCGCTCGGTGAGTGCGCCCGGCGTACAACTCGCGGAACCAGCCCCGGACCGTTTCCCTCCAGTCGTCAGTCTCTTCCGGCAGACCCAACGCCTGCCAGCTTCCGCCGCCGTCGGCGGCGATGATTGTCGTGTCGGCACAGACCACGACCGGCCGCTCGGCTGTTGCGAGTGCCGATGTTCGAAGTTGTTTGAGGACGTTGGCCGACTTGAGCCGCGCAATCTCGGCCAACCGGGCGCGAATTTCTCCCAGGCTGTGCAGACCGGCAAAGTCTGGTTCGTCCGCAGTGTCCGGCGGGAGAACGCGGATCGACTCCCGAGGAACAAGAAACGACAGCAACTCCAACCGCCGTGGCGACCGCGAGCCGAGGACAATTGGCGGAAAGAGACGTGTCGCATCGTCGGTCGGCATGATGTCGAATCCGTGCTGCGAGATGGGCAAGCGTTGTGTCAAACCTTAAGATTCGGGTCGAGAAACGAGAATGGAGCGGCCAACGAGCCGCGGGCCAAGCGATTGAACCCGAAGTTTAAGGTCTGACAAGGCACTAGTCTCGCGTGGCGGGGAGTCTGCTGGCGTCGTTCCAATCCTGCAGCGCCCGGACCTGAATTTCCGGATGCTTGGCGGCGGCTTCCAGGGCACGTACGACGGCGAGACAACCCGGGACGGTCGTCACACAGGGAACACCATAGGTGACGGCAGCAGCGCGGATCTTTCCTTCGTCCGTGCGAGCACCCTTGCCGCTGGGTGTGTTCAGCATCATCTGGATGTTGCCGTTCGCCATCATGTCCAACAGGTTGGGTCGGCCTTCCTTCAGCTTGCGGACAGTTTGCACTTCGAGCCCGCTCTCCCGAAGAACATCAGCCGTGCCGGAAGTGCAGACGATCTCGAAGCCAAGAGCCATCAGCTTGCGAGCCGGTTCAACCATTGTCTGCTTGTGGCTTTCAGCCATGCTGATGAAGAGCGTTCCGGAACTCGGGAGAACGCTGCCAGCCGCCAGTTGACTCTTGGAAAAGGCCATCGCGAAGTCTTCATCGATTCCCATAACTTCGCCGGTCGACCGCATCTCGGGCCCTAGAATGATGTCGACGCCCGAGAACCGATTGAAGGGGAAGACGCTTTCCTTCACCGACGTGTGGGTCGGCCAGACTTCCTGCGCCACACCCTGCTCTGTCAGCGAGACTCCCACCATCACCTTGGCGGCTAATTTGGGCAAAGGCACGCCGGTCGCTTTGGAAACGAAGGGGGACGTCCGGCTGGCGCGAGGGTTCACTTCGAGCACATACACCCGATTCTTCCCGTCGACCGACTTGACGGCGAACTGGATATTCATCAGGCCGCGAACCTGAAGTTCTTCCGCCAACGCATAGGTCGCCTGCTTGATTGTCTCGATCACTTCGCTGGGAAGAGAGTACGGCGGGAGGGCACACGCAGAATCGCCCGAATGCACGCCGGCCTCTTCAATGTGCTCCATGATCCCACCGACAAGAGTGACCTCTCCGTCGGAGATCGCATCCACGTCGACTTCGATGGCGTCTTCCAGGAACTTGTCAATCAGGACTGGATGATCGGGCGATGCCTCGACTGCTTCGTTCATGTACCGAACGAGCGACTCTTCGTCGTAACAGATCTC
>CALJUK010000207.1 GCA_937975745.1 uncultured Planctomycetaceae bacterium
CAATGGATTCGTATGGCGGAAGCTTCGTGTCGTCGGCGAGGGCGACCTGCTCTCCCCGCAGCCAGCCGGTTTGCTTGCCATAGTAGCCTCGGCCGGCAGAGACCTCGTTAAATCCCTCCGTCAGCTTGCGGATGCCGGCAATGATTTCGGGCGTGGCGTATTCGGGATGGTCGCGGAGTGCGCGGATGGCGATCGAAGCGAAGATTACGTTGTGGCCCGACTGCCGCAACTTCTGCACGTTCTTCGCAAGAGCGTCAGCAATCGAGGCAATCAAGGATGGGTCGGACGGCTCGGTCGGGAATGGTTGGAACATCTCGCTGGGTGTGATGCCGGCCTGCTTGGCGTTGTACCAGATCGCTTCCTCACCGTCTTCGATCCGCTTCAGCTCTCCCTCGACGCCGCGATACACACCATCGGGAAGCTGAGCGTGGTCTTCGCCGTAGAAGTATCCCGCGGCAACGGCCGCCCCCAAGTGACCAGCCATCGTGCCTGCCCGATGCGCACGGGCGAGGCCACAGACTCCCTGGTACAGGTATTCGAAAGCGATCATGTCAGGACTCCCGTCCACAGAATTGTTGATTCTCCAGGATGCCGCTCCGAATCACATCGCTGCGATCGGGGCCGCGACGACTTCTTCCAGCAGCGCCTTCCGAATTGTTAGTCCTGCTGCCTCAAGACGGCCCGAAGTTTGAGGGGATGATCCGTCAGAATGGCGTCCACCCCGGCCTCTGTGGCCCGCTTCCAGTTGTCGGGAAGGTTGGCTCCAACAACCGGAGTGCCCGCAATAAAAACGTGCTTTCCGGCCTTGTGAACGGCAAGGACTTCTTCTCGTGTGGGCAGATAGCGGACGTAAACCCAGTCCGAGTCTGCCGCAGCCAATGCCGCCGCAAACTCGTCTCGATGATTGGCGACGGTCGCCGTGTGTGACTCGGGCGACGCGTCTCGCAGACTTTTTCGAACGGCTGGCTGACCGATCGTCGTGCCAATGAACAGTAGCCGATCGAGAACATTATACTGTTTTGCGAGCCGAATAAGTTCCCGTTCGACGCCAACCGATTTGATGTCGACCGCGCAGACAACGTCCGCCCGCGGATGAGCTGCGATCAGGGCCAAGATCTCGTCGATCGTAGGAACTCTTTCCCCCGCAAACTCCGGTCCAAACCAGCTTCCCGCATCGAGTCGGCGAATCTCATCCAGCGTCTTCTCCGCGACCGGTCCCGTTCCATTGGTCGTGCGGTCCACCGTGTTGTCGTGAATACAAATGAGATGACCGTCCTTTGTCCGCTGCACGTCGAACTCAAATCCAAGCCGCAGCTCCAGGCACGCCCGAAAGTTGCTCAGCGTATCTTCCGGACTGTGCAACAGCAGACCGCGGTGCGCGACAATCTGCGGTTGTCTCGGTGTGCCATCTGGCTCGGCCGCCGTGACGAATGCAGTGGCCAGCTGGCCCATCGCGAGAAGCAAAGCCAGACGGAAGAAAAGAGGGACTACAGTCATAGTGAAACGTGCTTCCAAGGGGATACAATTTCGAATCGACTTTTCCAGTCGCGGAGAGTCTCCCGGGCCAATTCAGCCCAGTTCGGGAAAGCGGGCCGGCACGCCGGGGGCAATTTCCAGCGACTGTGTGCTTTGCAGTTGTTCGATCTGTTCGACCACCTGGGTGACTTCCTCGGCCGACGTGTGGATGGTGACCTCGAAGCCACAC
>CALJUK010000208.1 GCA_937975745.1 uncultured Planctomycetaceae bacterium
TCGGGCTCGCTGTCCGCCAGGGACCGTGGATCGTGCATCACCGCGTCGGACAGCGTGCGTGCACTGGTATGCTCCATTCCGCCAGCTGTGAACTGCTCGACGACCACCTGTGCGTATTTTTCCCAGGGATACTCGATTCCAAACTTCTCACTGAAGAAGTCGAGCATCTCGCGTGTGCGGCCGAATGTGGCCTGTACCGTCTCGGCATCGTGTTTGTATTCGAGCGGCACGTAGAACAGCACCGGGCGGTTCCGCCACGTTTCGCGATGGATCGTGAACCGGCCCGCCACCAACGTCACCAGATAGGCCACATGCGACCGTTCCTGCAGCCAATGAAACCGTTCGCTCTTTCCATCTGAAGAGACCTGGCGGCTGACCAGTCGGCCATTCGAGAGGACTTCCATCCCGCGTGGCACCGTGGCGATCAACTCGGTCGATTGCCGTTCATTGGGATGATCGAGGCATGGAAACCAGTACCTGTTGTCGGTTGTCTCTCCCTGGCTCCACACCATCTCGGCAATCTGAGGTTCGTCCTTCGAAGGCGAAAAGAAATGCAGGCCCGACTTCGGCTTGCGAACGGCATACCGTACGAGGACGTGATGTTCTTCCCCCTTGTTCAATACTTGGGGAAACGTCAGAAGCAGTTTCTGTCCTGTGTTGATGAACTCCAGCGGCGCCATAGCCGATCCATCCTGCGACACATGTCGAACCTCCGCGACTTCGAAACCAACGGCGTTCAATTCCAGCGTTGTCAATTCGCGCAACGGCCTGAAAATCAGGATGGCCTTCCCGGAGATCGTTTTACCGGGGATGTCGATCGCCAGATCGAGTTGAATATGCCGCATGTCGACCGGGCGGTCGGCGGCAGTCCGGTAGGGTGCCCCCCAACTGGCGGACGTACAGACCGTGCAGAGAAACAGCCAAGCAACGCATGTGACGACTCGCGGGTGACGCTGGCACATCAATGGACTCTTTCGCTGGGGCTGTATTGGGGCACCGCAATCCGGAGCGGCAGCTAACTCTGCCAGGCGGAACCATTCGGGAATTCGAACGCATCCAGCGACTCGGCTGTCATGGCCGCATAACCGGGCGCTGCCGGCGGCAGATAATTGCCGTCCTTCATTCGAATCGGATCGATGAAGTGCTCGTGCAGATGATCGGCAAACTCCGTCACACGGTCTTCGAGCGAAGCACCAATGCAGACGTAGTCAAACATCGACAAGTGCTGCACGTACTCACACAGGCCAACACCTCCCGCGTGGGGGCAAACCGGCACGCCGAATTTCTTGGCCATCAGCATCACCGCAATGATTTCGTTGACGCCTCCGAGTCGGCAGCTGTCGATCTGGCAAATCTGTAGTCCGTCCGCCTGCAGAAACTGCTTGAACATCACGCGATTGGCACAGTGCTCTCCAGTTGCCACCTTGATGGGGGCAATCGCCTTGGCGATTGCGGCGTGACCGAGTACGTCGTCTGGACTGGTCGGTTCTTCGATGAACCACGGTTTGAACTGGGCCAACCGGCGCATGTTTTCGATGGCTTCGCCCACGTCCCAGACCTGGTTTGCGTCCATCATCAAGCGGCGTTCCCAACCGATTTCTTCTCGAACAATCGTACACCGACGAATGTCGTCCTCGATGTTTCGGCCGACCTTGATCTTGAAGACGTTCCAGCCTTGGGCCAGGCAGTCGCGGCAGAGTTCCCGGAGCTTGTCGTCGCCGTAACCCAACCAGCCGGCCGTCGTCGTATAGGACGGATACCCGGTTTACATCAAGTGAGCGATCCGGTCCGCTCGGGTCGATTCGTTCTTTTTCAAGATGGCTAATGCTTCGTCGGGTGTTATCGCATCGGTGAGATACCGGAAGTCGACGCAACGAACGATCTCTTCCGGTGACATCTCACACAGCAATGACCACAGCGGCTTTTGCTCGACGCGCGAGTACAAATCCCAAACGGCATTGACGACGGCTGCCGTGGCCAGATGAATGGCCCCCTTCTCCGGACCAATCCAGCGGAGTTGGCTATCTCCGGTAATATGCCTCCAGAAGGCCCCCATGTCCTGGGTGAACGCTTCCAGCGTCCGCCCCTGAATCAGCGGACGGATCGCCTCGATCGCCGCCACGCAAATTTCGTTTCCGCGGCCGATCGTAAACGTGTAGCCGTGTCCTTCGATCCCATCACTACGGTCGGTCTTCAGGATGACATAGGCGGCCGAATAGTCAGGATCGGGATTCATCGCATCCGATCCGTCCAGTTGGCGCGACGTCGGAAAGCGGATGTCCCGGGCAATCAAATCGGTAATCACAGTGGGCATCGACTGACTTTCTGCAGGTAAGGCGGTTCGCTCAGTAAGTGCCTGTGCACAGCCATTCTGTCGACGGCGTTGCATCCACGCAAGCAAGGCCCCGTGCAACGGGCGGCCGACTCCCTACAATGACAGAGAAACCCAGGGGACCAAAACAGGCTCGTCATTCCCCTGGCATTGAAAAGCGAAGGAACGGCGGATGTTTTCGTGGTGGCGTATTTCGAAACGGAAGAAACTCCAGAACCAGCCGGCCCCCGCGGCGTGGTTCGCAATCATGGAACGCAATGCGCGTTTTGTGACTTCCCTCTCTTCCGAGCAGCGGAAGCAACTGGTCGCCCGGATGCAGGTCTTTGTCGCAGAAAAGTACTGGGAAGGGTGTCGTGGCTTCGAAATCACCGAGGAAGTTCGCGTCACCATCGCCGCCCATGCCTGCCGCCTGAC
>CALJUK010000209.1 GCA_937975745.1 uncultured Planctomycetaceae bacterium
TGGCGGACAAGCCGTTCGGCGAGTGGAACTCTTTCCGCATCAAGCAGGTCGGTGCCCGAACGACGGTCTGGTTGAATGACAAGTTGGTCGTCGACAACGCCATCATGGAGAACTACTGGGATCGCAGTCAGCCTTTGTTTCGGACCGGACGAATTCAACTGCAGACGCACGGCGGAGAAATTCGTTGGCGAAATCTGTTCATCCGCGAGATTCCCCCGGCCGAAGCCAACGCCTGGCTGGCCAGCAAGCTGGAGGGGAAATACACCTCAATCTTCAACGGTAATGACCTGACCGGCTGGACTGGTGCCGTCGACAACTACGAGGTCGTCGACGGAGCGATTCGCTGTATGGCCGGCAAAGGGGGAGCGCTCTACACCGAGAAGAACTACGCCAATTTCAAGGCGGCTCTCGAATTTCAGCTGCCGCCCGGAGGGAACAACGGGCTTGCCATTCGCTATCCCGGTAAGGGGAACGCCGCGTATGACGGCATGACCGAGCTCCAGATTCTGGACAACACGGCGGAGAAATATGCGAAGCTCGATCCTCGCCAGTATCACGGCTCGGCGTACGGAATGGTCCCGGCTGCCCGCGGGTATCTCCGGCCGGTCGGGGAGTGGAACTTCCAGGTGGTCACAATTGATGGTTCGAAGATCGTCGTGGAACTCAACGGCAGTGTCATCCTCGATGCCGATGTCAGCAAAGTGACCGAATACATGGCCAACAGTGCCCACCCTGGCAAGGATTTGACGTCGGGCCACTTTGGTTTTGCCGGCCACAACGAGCCAGTCGCCTTCCGCCACATTCAGATCCAGGAACTCCCCGCCACTCCCGAAGCGGTGAAGGACAGTGCGAAAAACTGAGAAGCTGCAGAACTCATGCGAGGTTTCGTGACTGTGTCTTGACGCCGAGCCGCCGGAAATTGTCTAATTGCGTCGGTTTGTCCAAGAAGTGTATTGATGTCAGCTGGTTCCGCAGCGAAGGCTATCTCGGGAGCCAGCCGCCTGATTTCTGTTCAAATCCGGGTGGGTTTCTTGTCTTGAGGTCTTCTGTTTCTCCGTAACGTCTTCTATGGGAACCGTCGTCATGGTCAAACCTCGCCTCCGTGGTTTTACGTTGATCGAGCTTCTGGTTGTGATCGCGATCATTGCGATCCTGATCGCTTTGTTGCTGCCTGCTGTGCAGCAGGCCCGGGAGGCTGCCCGTCGCAGCCAGTGCACCAACAACATGAAGCAGTTGGGACTGGCATTGCACAACTACCTGGATACGCACAAGGTTTTTCCGCCGAGCCAGATCGCCAACGGTGATTGTGCGACGACCGGGAATCCCTCTCCTTGCTCGATGAACATGAACTGTCTGGTCATGCTGTTGCCGTTCTTGGATCAAGCCGCGTTATACAACACATTCAACTTCAATCAGGCCTTTGGAACTGGCGTGCACGCCAGCTACATCGGTAACGCGATTTGTGGTGGTACAGCAACACCCAACGCCGATGCAGCCACGGCGAACCCCATGCCGTCTGTATTCAGTTGCCCTTCCGACTCCAGCGTTGCCTACAGCGCCGGGTATCGCTACCGCACGAACTACGACTTCATGGCTCCGCACGACCATTTGGCATGCAGCGTGTGGGTCACGCGCGGGTCAAGCCGGTTTATGTTCGAGGACGGGAGTAAGTGCAATCCGAAAGACGTCGTCGATGGGTTGAGCAATACGGCCATGATGGCCGAAACTCGCAAGGCCAGTGCCCTTAATGGCAGCAATGCTGACTGGTTCCGCCGCGGTTGGTGCCAGGTCGGTTTGAGCTTCGGCCACAATCCGCCCAATCGCTTTGAACGTCTCCCATGGAATCCTGCCAGTACAGCATTCGACATTTTGGGGGACTGGTCAAATACAGGCAGCTTTCATGAAGGAGGCTGTCACGTCTTGTTGGGTGACGGCGCCGTCCGTTTCCTCAGTGAAAATCTTCACTCTTCTATTCGAACCAACCTGGACCGGATTGCCGATGGCAATCCGCTGGGCGAATTCTGAGTCCGACTGCGAATCGATTGCAAATAACCGCATTCCCGGTGAACGACCATTCGCCGGGAATGCGTTTTTTTAGAATGGGAGAGTGTTCGATGCGGACGATAGTTCGAACCAGCTGCATTCCAAGTACTCGGGGTGGACAATGGCGCGTCTGCAGTGCCATCGTGCTCGCGCTGGGGCTGGTGGGGTGTGGTGGTGGAGGAGAAGAAGTGCCCGCGGTCTTTTCCAACCTGGTGAACGTGACCGGGAAGGTCACGTTGGATGGTGAGCCGCTGGTGGGGGCCGCCATCAGTTTCATCCCCGACGGACAGGATGCCGTCCGCGGTGCTTACGGACTGACGACGGACACCGGCGAGTACACCCTGATTACGCCAGTCAAAGGTCGATCCGCGGAAGAGAACGCCGGTGCCGTGCCCGGTCATTATAAGGTGATGATCAACAAACTGCTGATGCCCGATGGATCCGAACCACCGGCCGATCGTTCTCACGCGGATCAGGAGGGGGCGGGTGCGCGCGAAATCATTCCAGTGATCTACAGCGATCCGGAACAGACGGTTTTGGCTGCCGAGGTGTCGGCCGGGGGCGAGCAGACAGTTGACTTCGAATTGAAGTCAAAGTAAGACTCCGGATACCGTTCGCTTTGCCAGTGTCTCGCACCGGTTACTTGGCCCGTTCGCCTGTGATAGCGACGCAAAACGGGGCCGCGTATGTCTCCCCGGTCGAGGCGTAGTCGAGTGTCGCAATCGTTTTCTCCGGATGCGGATTCTGCCACGAGAGCAGATACAACCTCAATGAGGCATTTAACCGCTTGGCCAAGTCGTTCGAACCGGTCCAGGCGACTTGCGCTCCCTTGATCGGTTGGTTGTTGACACCTTCGTCTGTCTTCCACCAGTCGCGGACGTTCTCCCCGTACACGAGGGGCAGGACTTCTTGCGATCCGTCGCCATAGCGAATGGTCAACTCGCCGATCTGTGTCCCGTCTTTGACGTAGTAG
The DNA here is from genome assembly GCA_937975745.1 of uncultured Planctomycetaceae bacterium. Taxonomy (GTDB): domain Bacteria; phylum Planctomycetota; class Planctomycetia; order Planctomycetales; family Planctomycetaceae; genus CALJUK01. The sequence continues at coordinate 3,017 of CALJUK010000209.1, forward strand.
TCTTCGGTGCCGGTTCCGCGGCCGAAGCCACAAGCCTGTAGAAAATGCAGCTTGGTATACATTGCGTCCACCTTGATGCCTGTCACCAGCAGAGGCTTCTCGGTAAGGAACGAACTACACAATTGAACGAGCTTGGGTTCGACGTTGAAAGTGAACCCTTGAATGTCTCGTCTTACAAACGGTAATTCTGCCAGACTATACCCG
>CALJUK010000210.1 GCA_937975745.1 uncultured Planctomycetaceae bacterium
TCCCTTTCGAAAGAAACTATCGTCGTCATCAAGAGTACGGTTCCCGTTGGAACGAACCGACGTCTGCAGGATCGTCTGCGCGAGTTGACAGGACGCGAAGTCGAGGTCGCCAGCAACCCCGAATTCCTCAAGGAAGGGGCGGCCATCGACGATTTCACCAAGCCCGACCGGGTCGTAGTCGGTGCCGACAAGCAAGAAACGCGTGACCGCCTGCGGGAGTTGTATCAGCCGTTTCTCCGCACCGAGAACCCGTTCCTGGAAATGGGTCTCGAAAGCGCCGAAATGACCAAGTACGTTGCCAACTGCATGCTGGCCACCAAAATCAGTTTTATCAACGAAATGGCCAACCTCTGCGAGCGGGTCGGAGCCGACATCAACGACGTGCGTCGGGGAATTGGCCACGACCAGCGCATCGGATTTTCATTTCTGTTTCCCGGTGTCGGCTACGGCGGTTCGTGCTTTCCCAAAGATGTCCGCGCACTGATTCACGTTGCCCAGGAACACGATCTGGTCACACAGATTCTTCAGTCGGTGGACGCGGTCAACGATCAGCAGAAGGAAGTCCTGTTCACCAAACTTCGGGACCACTTTGCAGGGAATTTTTCCGATCGAGTGATCGCCGTCTGGGGTCTCTCGTTCAAGCCCCGGACCGATGACATTCGCGAGGCACCGGCGTTGGTCCTGATCGATCACCTGCTGGCCGAAGGCGCCACGATCCGTGTGCATGACCCGGTAGCCATCGAGAATGTCCGCAAAGTTTACGGCGACCGGCTGGTTTACTGCGATCATCACTACGACGCGGCCGACGGGGCCGATGCCCTGGCGATCGTGACCGAGTGGAACGAGTTTCGGAATCCCGATTTCCGTTATTTGAAGCACAAGCTCAAACAACCGATCATTTTTGACGGACGGAATCTGTTCGATCCTCGTAAAATGGCAAAGCTCGGCTTCGTCTACGAGGGAATCGGTCTGAGAGCCCATACCGAAGGCTGAATATTCGCAACTCATTTCCCCCGGCTGGTCTCCCTCGGCGGTATCGTCGGGCAACACTCCACCAACCAACTCCACCACGGAAGCGATCATGGACCACGAACTTCGCGAATTCATTTCTGGGATTGTCGAGCGCATCGTTCACTTACGAGACTCTCTTTGACCTGGACGTCAAGCAGCAGCGCGTCCGCGAAATTAACGCCAAAATGGGCGAAACCGGCTTTTGGGATCATCCGGAAACGGCCCAAGCCTTGGTTGGCGAGCTGCGTCAACTCAATCTGACGCTCAAACCACTGGAAGAACTCTCCCGTGGCGCTGATGATTTGAATGCACTTGAGGAATTGGCCGATGAAGACGACACCGGCGAGACCGTCACCGAACTGAAAGTCCTGGGACAGCGGTTAGAGGGGATGCTCGAGAGCGTCGAACTGAAGGCCATGATGTCGGACCCTCACGATCCCAGCGGAGCCTACCTCAGTATTCAGGCCGGCGAAGGGGGAACCGATTCGTCCGACTGGGCCGAGATGCTTCTCCGCATGTATCAGCGTTGGGTCGAACGCGAAGACTACGACATCGAACTGCTCGAAATCTCTCCCGCGGAAGAGGCCGGCATTCGCAGTGTGACGATTGCCATCCGGGGGGACTATGCTTTTGGCTACCTGAAAGGGGAAACGGGCAACCATCGTCTCATTCGGATCAGTCCGTTCGATTCCGCGGGCCGGCGGCATACGTCGTTTGCGGCGGTTGATGTCACGCCCGAAATCGATGACGACTTCGATATCGACATCGATTGGGATAAGGACGTCCGCGAGGACACCTATCGGGCCGGCGGTGCCGGGGGACAGCACGTCAACAAGACCGATTCCGCCGTTCGGTTGACGTATCTGCCGTCGAACATCGTTGTCCAATGCCAGAACGAACGGAGCCAGCACAAGAACCGGGCCTCTGCCCGCAAGATGCTTGCCGCCAAACTCCTGCGCCTGGAACAAGAGAAACGCGAGGCCGAATCGGCCGCCCGCCGCGGTTCGAAGTCGAAGATTGGCTTCGGGGGTGAAACCGTCCGAAACTACGTGCTCCATCCCGAACAATATGCTAAGGATACACGGACTGGTGAGAAGTCGGGAAATCCGATGCAGGTTCTCGACGGCGACCTCAATCGTTTTCTGGAATCTTACCTGAGGTGGGCCCTCGACCATAAGTAGTCGCGGTACCATCACCGAGTCAAGACGAGCAGTGGCTTGGATTGTTGTCCGTTGCTTCGTCGGCGAAAGGACTCGATACGAACGTCCTGGTGTCGCGCCGCT
>CALJUK010000211.1 GCA_937975745.1 uncultured Planctomycetaceae bacterium
GCGTATTCGGAAAGTCGGTGACAGAAAAGTCTTCGACGTTCTCGAAGTCCGGAGCGATGGGCAGTCAGACGACTTCATGTACGCCAAAAAGCATAAGATGCGCGAACTCCTCGGGAAGCAGGCGGGCATAATAAAATGGATTGAACCTGAGGACGTTTCGCGATAGCCAACGAACCGCATTTCAGACGAGAGTGCATGTCGCATGAAGAAGCATTTACAGGATTCGAAACTCCCCCGAATGACATACGAGAAATTGGAAGTGGAGTTGAGTCCATGGTCTGACCAGGATCTGTTGGAAGCGCTTGACAGCCGTTCGATCAAGATTGGTGATACCGCCGCCAGTTTGCTCTCTCGGCGAAAGCGCTATCCAGAGGTCCGCGAGGCGGTCCTGTCGGGACGGATCACAACCAAGCTGGGGAAGATCCGGTCCACAAACGTCCTGTGCCGTCTCGGCAAGTCTTGGGAGCGAGCCAAGGAGGTCTACCTGCACCTGATCTGGGATAAGAATGCAGAAGTCGCGGGCAATGCAACGTTTCCCCTGGTCTTCTGGCAAGACAAGAGTGTCATCCCGGCGATTCGGGAGGCTGTCGAATGTGCACCGCCAGGTTCGAGGATACGTGGTAGGTTTCTGACCGCCATCGAAGCCCTGGAGAAGCAAGACCCCTTCATCTACTCCGACGGATTTCATGACATGTGGGACACCTGGAAGCTCGATCCCAAACGGTTCGCGGATAGGATTGGCCCCATCCCATAGCCCTCGCAGAGAGTAGCCCCAGCCGGGGAGCACGATCCATCTCGACCTGCACGAGATGGGTGCTGCCGGTGAAGCCACGGTCATCGCCATCAACGACTGCCCGCCGATCGAACCAGGCAGCGGGACGGTCGTTACCGGCAAGTTCGTGCATCAGTGTGCACCGGGCACCAAGCTGGTTCACCTCCGCATCGCAGGCCAGAGTGAACCGACCGGCGTTACGGACAACCATCCGTATTGGTCGGTCGACCGCCACGACTTCATCCCAGCTGGCGAGCTGCGTGTTGGTGAGTTGGTCGATACGGAGTTCGGTGCGAAGCGGGTGCAGTCGGTCGAGTTCTGGACCGGCTTCGATGGCCTGTTGTACAATCTGGAAACGACAGAGCACGTCTTCCGCGTCGGCTGCCGTTTCTGTACATGCGTCACCGGAGGGAACAGCATCATGTCGCTGCCCGACCCGGCCACGTGGCGCGCACTTCACCTGCAAATGCGCAAAGACGCCGGTGGTTCGCTCACTGCGAAGTCGTCGCAGTCCCCCCCATTTCTGATCGGCGGGGGAGGCTGCCCCTGCGATTCTCTGCGTCCCCGGCGATGGCATCGTCCCGCAGGAGAGCCTCACCGTCTTGCCATCACAAGACCGTCTCGCTGTGCAGTCCAGCGAATCGAGATGGATCGTGCGAATCAGCCAAGTCACGGACGGAATTCCAAGTTCAGAATCGTCTGAACGTTCTCCATGCCGCGAGCAAAAGTGGCGTCATGCCACTCAGGCGGCGGCTTCTTCATCGGTGGACTTGGCCGAAGCGCGGATCTCGCCGTCCTCGCTGACGTCCTCGAATTGGACGGACATTTTCTTCGACACGCCCGACTGTTCCATTGTGACGCCGTACATGACGGTGGCGACGGTCATTGACCTTTTGTTGTGCGTAATCATGATGAACTGCGTCGTGTCTTCGAACTCCTTCACCACGTTCGCAAATCGCTCGACATTCGCTTCGTCCAACGCCGCGTCGACTTCGTCCAGAATGCAGAACGGACTCGGGCGGCTGCGGAAGATTGCCAGCAGCAGCGCAACCGCGGTCAACGTTTTCTCGCCACCGCTGAGCAGTGTGATGCTGCGAAGCTCTTTCCCTGGCGGTCGGGCCAGAATTTCGATTCCGCAGTCGAGCAGGTCGTCCGGGTCTTCCAGAACGACGTCGGCCTCGCCACCGCCGAACAGCTTCCGGAACAACTCGCGGAAATTCTCCCGAATGCTTTCGAAAGCCTCCTGGAACATGCGGCGGCTTTCGTGGTTGATCCGACGGACAATATCTTCGAGCGTCGTCTTGGCTTCGACCAGGTCCGACAATTGCGCTGCCAGATGGCCATGACGGCGTTCCAGTTCGTCCAGATCGTTCAAGCTCTCTGGATTGACGTGGCCCATCATCTTCAGCTTCTTGCGTAGTCGGGCGACACGCTGCTCGATTTCGTCTCGGTAGAGGTGGTAGGCCTCCGCATCGGGAACCGGAAGTGAAGATTGGGCTGTCTCTGCAGTGGACTCTTCTTCTGCATCGCCTTGCTCGTCTTCGACGGCGTCGATGTTGTCCGCAAGATCGGCTTCCTCGTCCTCAGCGACGTCTACGGTATCGTCGGACAAGTCTTCGGGGGCATCGATCTCTGTGGAATCTTCGTCCTCTGGCGAAGTGGCTTGTGGCTCATCGTCGTTGCGGGTTGCCGTCGATCCACGGCCGCCGATCTGCTCGTCCCGTTCCTGCAACAGCAACGCCACAGCCGACGCGCCGGACTGGACCGCCTCGTCGACAGTCATCTGATACTCTTCGTCGAGGCGTTCGGCGATGCTGGAAATCTGGTGATCGATGTCGCGGATTTGCATTTCGCAACGGTGAAGCTCTTCACTTCGTTGGCGGCGCTCGTTGCGGATTTGCGTGTCCCGCCCCAGTAGTTCGCTGCGGTTGGTCCGCATGCCGTTCTTCCGCCGCTGGAGTTCTCGCGACTCTCTCAGAACGTCTTCCTGGTGCAGGAAATCCTCGTCCATCTTGGCACGCGTGTTGAGAATCTGCAGGACGATCTTCCGACGCTGTCCGACGGCATCCAGAAATCGGCGTTCGACTTCTTCCCGTTGTTGCATCCGCAGTTGTTTTTCCGAGAGAAGCTGCTCTTTCCGCTCGTCGAGCGCCGTGACGCGTTCTTCCTGCTTGGCCAAATCCAGCCGAAACTTGTCTCGGTCGGCCTGCTGATGTTCGAGCTCGGCTGTCAATTCCAGAACGCGTTGCTCGTGTTTGACGATTTCCGCTTCGGAGGATCGCAGTTGCTCTTCGTGTTGATGCCGGTCCCGCTCGGACGCCTCGATGGCTTCATCCAATTGAAGACACTCGTTCTTCTTGCGGGCCAACTCCGCCTGCAGTCTCTGTCTGTCTTCTCGGAGACGGGTCAACTGTTGCTGGCTGTCGGAATAGGCTGCTTTGTACTCGGCATCGCGGTCGCGGGCGGCCTGATATTCGCGGCGGCATTCCCCCCGGTCAGAATCGGCGGAGTCCAGCCGAGATTCGAGTTTGTCCAG